>VFKW01000017.1 GCA_009885355.1 Candidatus Berkelbacteria bacterium | reverse complement strand
TTTAATTTTTTAGAAAGGAGAATTATTTTTTCTCCTTAAGAGCGTGGCGGGGTGGGATTGTTAAGGGTAGGGGCCGGCCATCGCAACGGAGGCCCTTATCCTTAACCCATAAATCTGCAGTATCCACTGCAAAAAATAACAGAACCTGCCCTGAGCGATAGCCGAACGGGTTCTTCGTTTCAACCCAAAGGGTCCACTTTGTGGCTCAGAATGACAAGGAAAGATAATACTCAAATAATATCATTCTTTTGAATTTCAACTCAAAATGCTATAATCAAATAAAATTGAATTAAAAAAGGGGAAAAATATGCTTGCCAAAACTCTCTCCGCCGCCATCAATGGCATCGAAGCCACCACTATCGAAGTCGAGGCAGATCTATCGCAGGGCCTTCCCTCTTTTGCCATCGTCGGCTTGCCCGATAAAGCCATCGATGAGGCCAAAGAAAGAATTCGATCCGCCATCAAAAATTCATCCGCTAAATTTCCAGCCAAACGCATCACTGTCAACCTCGCCCCGGCCAATATTCGAAAAACCGGCCCGGCTTATGATCTGCCGATTGCCGTTGCCCTGCTCGCTTCAGATGGTCAAATTCCGACAAAAAGTTTTAAAAATTCCATCTTTATTGGCGAACTTTCCCTAAATGGCGATCTTCGACCTGTCGCTGGCATCCTCCCGACGGTCCACCACGCCATATCAAAAAATATTACAACAATATATTTACCAAAAGACAACGCCGCTGAGGCGGCTTTGCTCGACGACATCGAAATTATCCCCGTCGATACTCTCGAAAATCTCGTTTTTCACCTCAAGCAAGAAAAGCTTATCCAGCCTCATCCGCCCTCGGACATTGAAAGTTATTTAAATTCAGATCAGATAAAAATAGATTTTGCCGATATTCACAGCCAGGAAAATGCCAAGCGCGCATTGGAAATCGCCGCCGCCGGCCATCACAATATTATTTTCAATGGTCCTCCAGGCTCCGGCAAAACCATGCTCGCCAAAGCCCTCATCGGCATCATGCCTGATATGGATAAAAAGGAAATTTTTGACGTCACGACCATATATAGTGTTTCCGGCGAAATCACCAAAGACAATCCGCTCATCGTCACTAGGCCTTTTCGCTCGCCTCATCATACTTCCAGTTATGTCTCCATCGTGGGCGGCGGTCAATATCCCAAGCCTGGCGAAGTATCCCTCGCTCACCATGGCGTCTTATTTTTAGATGAATTTCCCGAATTTCCTCGTCAAGTCTTAGAAACTCTCCGCCAACCGCTCGAAGAAGGCGAGGTCATCGTTTCGCGCGCCGCCTCCACTGTAAAATTTCCGGCCAATTTCATGCTCGTCGCCGCCATGAATCCTTGTCCTTGCGGCTTTGCCACCGATCCCGAAAAAGAATGTTCCTGCGGTGCCGCCCAGATAAATATGTATCGAAAAAAACTCTCCGGTCCGCTGCTTGATCGTATTGATCTTCATATCGAAGTTCCAAGATTAAGCTATGAAAAAATGACCGAAAAAACAAAAAATACCACCTCAAAAGAGATCAAATCTCGTGTTACAAAAGCTCGAAAAATCCAGCAAAGCCGCTTCAATGATTCAAAAATTACCCTCAATTCTCAAATGTCGACCAAACAAATCGATCAGTTTTGCGTTCTTGATGAATCCTCCCAAAATCTCTTGCGCCAAGCCGTCAACAAACTCCAACTTTCCGGCCGCGCCATGCACCGCGTCCTAAAAATCGCCCGCACCATCGCCGATTTAGCCGGTGCCAAAGACATCCAAACCACACACCTAGCAGAAGCCCTTCAATACCGTTCACAAAACCATTTAAGTTACTAGTGTTTCCTATAACAAAAACCACCCATTTCTGGGTGACTTTTGTTTAGGTTCGGTCCCGCATTACTTTCGTAACTTGGGAATTCCGAAACGCCTATCACAATTAAATTATATATCATTTTAATTTGATTTGTCAATAGTGATACGGTAAAAATAATTCAATTGGAGTGGACCTGGAGGGAGTCGAACCCTCTAAAAAACGTGTGATAGACGTTCGGATTACCGATATCCAACAGGCCCACATATATCAACAATAGTTACAACAAGTAGTAATGTCAACTGTGGATAACATTAAAATCCCCCCTGCTCAGCTTGACTTATCCACAGGGTCCGTTATAATTTTAGTCATTATGATAAAAAAACATTATCGTACCGATCGCTATTTAGAAAAAACTCTAAACAGCATTTGGTCGCAGTATTTCCCCGATATACAAAAATACAATCGAGTCAATATTTGTTTTGGCTATCGTGCCAAAAAGCGTCTTGGCAGTATCCGACGTCACAATATTGATCGTCAAATTGGCCTTTATGATACACTTATTCTTATTAATGGCCATTTTCGTGACCCTGAAATACCAGCTTATATCATCAAAGCCACAATTGCCCACGAGCTATGCCATTATGCCCATGGTATTTCATCTCCTCTTCCTCAGACATCAAAATTTCCTCATCGCGGCGGTCGTATTGATCAAGAAATGGAGCTTCGCGGTTTATCTAACCTTGAGAAAATGGAAAATACATGGCTCAGCCAAAACTGGTATTCGTATCTAGATGAACAAAAAGCCCTTCAATAGGGCTTTTTGTTCCGTTACATCTCTTCTGTCTCATCCATCAAATTTTCTGATTTTCGACCTCCGCTGTGACTCATCTTCCCGCCTTTGCGTCCGGCAATTTTCGCTTCCGCAGAAGTAAATTCGTGTGCTGTTCCCTTTTCATGAGCCGCCCTGCCTCCTTTTCGTGCAATTTCCCTTTGTTTCTCCGGGTTCATCGAAGCGAAACCTCTTTCGCCCTTTTTCATCACAATCACCTCCGTTCCATCAAGTTCTAGGTCATCATAACTGATTAAAAACTCAAGGTCATTATTCACACTGACAGTAAGCGGCCAATATCTAGCCAAACAAAAAATCCGGATCAAATTCGGATTTTTTGAGTATTATAGGTTTAATTTAAAACAATTTGATTATTTTATCAGCCATATTAAGCACGATATTTGTTTTACTATCAATAATCGTAATAGCAACGATCAAAACGATAATAATTCCAAAAATCAGGCTTATCTTGCGTAATTCTCTTTTTACAAATGAAACTTGTGGTAAAAATTCATCGGTTTTAACTACTGGGGTATTTTTCATTTTTTTACTACTAACCACTGTCGCCATGATATTTTCACTTCCAACCTTTACTGGAGATTCATCGCCCACTACTTCTTCTTGGTTAATCGACTCCTGAATCACTTTTGCCCGTTGTATTTTTTTGAATTTGTTTTTGCCTTTCTTGGACATTTGGCCTCCAATCACTTAAACTAATATCATAAGTAAGATTATAAACCTGAATAGGACTTTACACAAGATGTGATAAATGATAAAATAAGATTGTTAAAAAATATGAATTATTGCGGGTATCGTATAGCGGCTATTATACGTCCTTGCCAAGGATGAGATACGGGTTCGACTCCCGTTACCCGCTCCAGGTTAATTGCCTAGCTTATCAGCTTATTAGCTTAAACAATGGCGTTGTGGCCGAGTAGTTAGGCAGCGGTCTGCAAAACCGTCCACTCGGGTGCGAATCCCGGCGACGCCTCCAAGTTAAGGTATTTTCCAGACAAGGAAGTAAATATGGGTCAAATATTATTGGTAACCGAAATTATTATTGCGATTTTACTCATTATCTGTATCCTGCTTCAGCATCAGGGTGCTGGTTTAGGTGGAACTTTTGGCGGAGAAGGCAATTTTTACCGTTCCCGTCGGGGCGTTGAAAAATTTCTATTTATTTTTACCATCGTTCTTTCCGTCCTTTTTGCCCTGATAGCAGTAATTAAAATCGTCGTCAAATAGTAAAGAGGGTTAAGAACTGGAGGATAAGATTTCTTTCCTCAAATCAATCATACGATCAAAACCGCTAAAATTACTAAATATTTTTTCCACTCTTGAAAAAACTGTTGTTTTGTCTCTTTTGGTATTTATCACAGTCGGATCATTATATGTTTTGCGTCACAATTACCTCAAAAACACTCATGAAGTCCCAACTCCCGGCGGTACCTATACTGAAGGAATTCTCAAATCAAATGCATCGACTCTGAGTGATTCAATTACCAATCTTACCCATATCGGCCTCACTCGACTTGGAAAAGACGGCTCCATTCAGCCTGCCATTGCTAAATCTTGGGAAACCAGCCCTGATGGTAAAATCTACACTTTTCATCTTGAAAAAAAATATAATGCCGATGAAATTTTAAAATATTTTCGCGATCAAAAAGGTAGTTGGTTGGATATCGCAATCAACGCTCCAGACAAAAATACTCTGGTTTTCACGCTAAAAAAACCTTTCGGGCTCTTTATAGCATCGACCCTAAAGCCGATTTTACCCTATGGTCCCTATAAAATCCAAAAAGAGGAAGTATCCCAAATTACTTTAATCAAAAATACCGATCTTCCATTTTTTGACCCGTATCTTGAAAAAGTTGTATTTAAAATCTATCCAAATATTGATCAGCTCCAAAACGATCTCAAGTCTGGTAAGATTCTTGCTACCGATGAAGACCTGCCAAAATCTCCAAAATGCTGCCAAAAATATTCCGTCAAAATATCTCGTCGCAATGTCGCTTTTATAAATACTGAGCGCATTCCAGACAAGGCAATCAGAAAACAAATCATTAATGGTCCGGCATTTCCAGAGCCAAAAAAACTGACTCTTTTGCGGTCAAATGGTGATTCTGCCGCCAAATTTAGCCAAGAACTTATTAAAAAATTTAAAGCCAACAATGTCCAGATCACCGAAAAAGTCTCTGAGACTCTTGATCTTTTGACAGTTGAAGCCGACAATAAACAATATGACATTTTGGTTTATGGCGTGAAAACCGGTTATTACGACGATCTTTATAATTATTTCCACACGAGTCAAATTCCGCCGTCAGGCATGAATTATTCCATGTTTAAAAACAAAGCCTCCGACCGTCTCATCGAAGAGTCTCGTCTTACCCTGGATCCGAAAATTCGAGGGGATAAATTCACACAAGCCAAAGCCATCATATTAGATGAATCCGTCGCGATTTTTCAAACCGACCAGCCTTATCAGTTTTATACCAGTAAAATGGTCAAAGGTATTGATTTTAGTTTTGTCGTAACCCAGGCAAACCGCTTTACATTTATCGATAAATGGTATATAAAAACAAAAAGAGTACCAAATAAGTAGTAAGTAGCTGGTAGTTGGTAGACCTTACGAATACTCTTCGAGCGAAAGCTTGCCCTGAACGATAGCTGAATGGGTCGAGAAGTTCTAACTACCATCTACCAACTACTAACTACTAAACTGCTCGGGTGGCGAAATGGTAGACGCGCTACGTTCAGGTCGTAGTAGTCGCAAGGCTATGCAGGTTCAACTCCTGTCCCGAGCACCATCAAAAAAAGAATGGCAATTGCCATTCTTTTTTTATATGCCA
>VFKW01000023.1 GCA_009885355.1 Candidatus Berkelbacteria bacterium | reverse complement strand
GATTTCGCCCTCCTTGATGATAAATACAAGCCACCTCCCCAGTAATCATAAACCGCAGCTTTGTTACATCTGTTAAATTAGTTGTCATTGCGAGGGCCTCAGCCCGCGGCAATCTTTCCTCCGTCATCCCGGCATCTCTTATCGTCATCCCGGGCTTAACCTCGAAGATGCCCGGAGGGGTACGGGATCCAGGTTCACCAATAGATTCCGGTTCTGGGAGCCCCTCCCGACCGGAATGACGATTATTCCGTTTGTCATCCCGCTCGCCATTTACAATAATCGGCGGAGCCGAATCTTCTTGCGTCAGCCCGCCCTGATTCGCCGTAGCGACGGGCAACGCGTAGTCGAGGGATCGGCCTCCATTATTCATTATTCCTAATTCATTATTCTTTATTCTATACAATCCTCTCTCCGCCGGCACCAACTTCCCTCTCAACTCCTTCGCCCAAATCGGATGCGTACAATCCCCCGTCCCGATCAAATTCACACCCTTAATAATTGCCCACTTGGCAATATACTCCACCCCCATAAATTTACTAGTCGCCATGGCATATTTACTATGAATATGAAAATCCGCAATTACTCTCATTTTTTTACCTCAAAACCATAATAACTATATTGTTCGAGCTTGTCGAGAACTAAATTGTTCGAGCCCTACCAGTCGGCTGTCGGGTGTAGAAAACCAAAAATCTTGACAATCACAGTAAAAAGCGTAAATTATAGGTGTAAACCATTTACCCTAAAGTTAATGTCATTTAACAAGCGATCGCCTACTAAATGACATAAAAATATTAGTAAATGACACGAGTAATTAAATTTAGTTCTCGCTTCGCTCGAACAATAAAACCTTAATATTAAATACCCCAAAGGGGCCCCTTAGGGGCTTAATACTAAATACTAAAAACCGGAGGTTTTTATGGCTCTCGACATGACCGAAGAAAAATATTGGGACAATCTTATTAATCAAAGCCTACTGCGCTTTTGCCTTTTAAAGGTCCTCGAAAAAGAAGAACTCCACGCCTATGTAGTACCAAAAAAAATTGAAGAATTCACCCGCGGCCACGCACCTATTCCTTCCTCCGGCACCCTCTACACAACTTTGGCAACATTAGAAAAACAAGAATACCTCCTGTCTAGAATCGTCAAAAAAGAAGGCCGACAACGCAAACTCTACAAACTCTCCGCCAAAGGCAACAAAGCCCTCGCAGCTGCCACCAAAGCCTGGTCACGCACCACTTTCCTAATTGCCAAATCAGTCATGTACAATCAATGGTAGCCACACAAGCAGTAAGATGATAAGCAATAAGAATTAAGCATATTCGATATTTAATGAAACTCCCCGGGAACCGCTGCCGCTAATCCCGGGGTTTCTTAGGCAGCAGGGACTCATGAGGTCGTATTCTCATGAGAAATACTTGCCATGCACTGACGTGCTT
>VFKW01000094.1 GCA_009885355.1 Candidatus Berkelbacteria bacterium | reverse complement strand
CAACGACTTGTCCACCAACCGCAAATTCATCTCCGAATGGAGTTGATCTTGAAGTTAGGGCAAATTTCGATCTATTGCAATGCTTGCGATAGAGAAAGATTCCTATCCCCGAAATAACAAGCAGTACAACCAGAAACACGATCTGGATAAGCGAAATATTCAATTATTAATACCTCATTTCAATATTTTTGTCACCTAGATGACTCTCATTTATACCATATCGAGCCAAAATAGTCAATATGGCATCTCAGTCAGATAGCCATAAATATATTTTTCTGTTTGCAAACCATACAGTCATTTGCTAGAATTACCGAAGAGAACTCATCGTATATATAAGGAGTATTTCGCACTTGAAAAATCTAATAGAATGGATAAAGGCCATCCGGCCTCTTGCCTCCCTGACGGGATTTATCACTTCGATGGCCAGCTTCGCGCTGACTTATCATTATGTAGGCACTGTAGCGCTGTTATTTTCGATCGACTGTTTTTCGTCGATGGCTGCTACCATGGCCATGAATGATTTCATGGATCGTGATTATGACAAACTAAAAGGCAAAACCTTTGCCTATGACAACCCGAAAATATTTCGGCGATTTGTTATCTGTTTATGGATTATTGAATTAATTTCAATATTTGGTCAATTTTTAATAGATTGGCGCTTAGGTTGCCTTACACTCTTACGTGCAATCCTCGGATTTACTTACTCATGGACTAGACATATCCCGCTATTGCCGCTCATAATGATCGGACTTGTCGTTTTTACTGGCGCCATCACTCCGGCAATACTTTCGTCAGCAAATCTGGTCGCACTCAGTTTTTCAATTGCTATTTTGCTGTTGATTGTTGGACGGGATTGTGGCCATAAGGATGTTACAGATTACAATCAAGATCTATCAAGCGGCGGCAAATATACCATCGCCACGATCTGGGGACCAAATATTGCAGGGCTTGCTGCTAGAGTAATGATCGTAATTGCGTTATTAATCCTGATTTCTATTCCTCTTGCAGTTTTGCCAAAAGTCGGAGCAATCGGCGCAATGATCAGTATGTCACTTTTTGGCTTTTCAGCTTATCTGATACAGGGAAAATACTTTCCAAAATCAAAGCTATTACTGGATGGGGGAATAGCATTGTTATTGCTCACAATCAACTCAAGCTATTGGTCATTGTATTACCTCCCTCCACTTCGGTCGATCGATCTAAGCCAAATTCTCCAACTGGTCGCAATTGTCGCGACAATAATGTCAATATTCATCTGTAAAAGTTCAATAAAAATATTAGCAAATATTATTGAATCCGGCATCGACCATGGTGAAGAATCTCTTCAAAAAAGAGGCCAAAGCAGATATTTATGGCCAATAATGTATTTCTTGTTTTGGCTTGTCACAGTCTCATGTCGGACTTTTGCTATTTCAAAAGCCAATTGGGCAGCCATAAATCTTCAGTCATTAAAAGTGGCAATGAGCGAATCGACCATCGTTAGTCTTATATTGATTGGTTTAATTACAAGCCAGATTCCGCATATTCAGGCAAAAAACCGTTCCAGAGGATACACGATCATTGAAAGAATGATAATCGGCCTTTTGATCGGATTTTTCTGTGGCTGGTTGGCATGCATGGGCTTGAAACCATATTGGATGGCAATTGGGTTACCGCTGGTTTCGATCTATCGACCAGAATTACAACAACTTCGGGATCTGATAAAGAGTTATGGTTGCATCTTTGGAATTTTCACCGCCGTGATGATTCTCGATGGTATCTCATACTCTCTGCATTATATTGCCCCATCGTACTTGTTTATAGTTGCGATATATTTCTTTCGCTGTTATAAATACCGCCTGCCGGTATATATCCCAAATATTCGGTATCTACGAAAGTATATGTCGAAAATCTTCGTTAAAGAGGTGAGAATATGTGGTTCGTAGTAATTTCTTACTTGATTGGCAGTATTCCGTATTCTTGGCTTGCGGTGTATTATTTCGCACCTAGGAATGAGGATGGATCGCGAGTCGATCTGCGATATGAAGGCTCCGGCAATGTCGGAGCGAGCAATGCAATACACTTATTGGGTCTCAAATGGTATTTGCCGCTGATCTGGGCAGATGCCAGTAAAGGCTATTTGGCAATAAATATTACTAGATACTTTGATTTTAGTCCATCATTAATTTTTTGGATTGGAATTATGGCAGTATTGGGACATTGTTTTCCAGCCTATTTGTCGCTCAAGCGTGGCAAAGGAATATCGACCACTATTGGAGTCCTATATGCCCTCAATCTTATACCAGAATTAGAAATATTTGTTGGTATTATGATCTTGGGTTTTCTTATCACCCGCATTCCATGCGTTGGTTCCCTTACGGGGTTATTGTTAATAATCCCAACTGCGTTTTACATGCAACGTTCGCCGGCCGATTTGACGATGATTATTATCATAGTAGTCTTGGTATTTACCAGACACTTTGACAATATTCGGGGACTTATCGCTGGCGATGAACCCCGTACAGTCGGTATATAACCAGCCTGGTGTCAAAACCAGGCTTTTTTTAATCATGTTATTCTAAAACCCCGATCATTAGTCTATAATAATAGTATAGACAAAAAGGAGTAGTCATAGATTCTCAAGCTAACCAATTATACTCTAAAGAGATAAAATGTATTGAAATCCAGCCGGAAATTGCTATAAAACTCTTAGAAAAATCAGAAGATAGAATTCAAAGATGCCAAGCGTCTTGTGAAAAGGTATTAAAAAGAGTGATCGGTCGCTTTAAAAATGAGCGGTTTATGTCAAAACAAAACCTCATTTTTACGGCCGGCCCCAAGAGTCAATTTTTCGAACAAATTTGGATTCGCGACACTTGCTTGAGTATCATAAATATTATGGCCAAAAAATATCCTATCGAAGCATACAATACCCTCAATCTCATTTTTGAATTTCAAAAAAAAGATGGTCTTTTCCCGATCAGGATAGAAGGCAACCGGCATTGGATGAAATATATTCCGATTTTACGAAATCTGAAATTTTTGATAAACAGAAAATATCCACGTCCGATTTACACAAATCGACTCAATTCACCTTTTCCAAGAGATGATATTCCCATGGTCATTTTAGCCAGCCAAGAAATTTTCCACCTGCTCAGTCAGGATGAAAAACAAATGGAAATTCGATGGCAACAGATGGTAAAAGCGATCGAAAAAGAAGAAAGTTTCCAAAAAGATGGCTTAGTCTATGGTACTCGTTTCCAAGATTGGGTTGATAGTATCCATCGAAAAGGAAAATTGTCCAATATAAATATCCTATTTTACCGAGCTCTGGAGGCCATGTCATCGATGGCAAAGCAAATGGGAAAAACAGAAGAATCCCAAAAATACGCCGATAAAATGAAAGACTACAAAGAAAAAATAATAGATCTTTTTTGGCACGAAGACGGTTACTTCAAAGCTGGCAGTAGAGATTTTCGATTTGACTCATTTTCCAACATTTTGGCAACATTATTTTTGATTAATCCTCAACAAGCTGTCAAAATTCAAAATAATATTGTCATAAAAAATGTCATGCAAAACGGGCTATTGAAAAATTTTGATCGTTCATATCCGCAAGATATTATTTCAAAAATTGTCAAACTCGGCAAAATGGAAGACTACCACAATCATTATTCATGGCCATGGGTGACTTGCATGAACATCATCGCCAAACTCAAAATTGCCGCCGATCATCCTGATGATAAAATGAAAAAAAGATTTAAATCAGAGGCGCTTGAAGATTTTATTCGCATTTCAGATATATTCAATCAAGATCAAGGCATCTATGAGATTTTAGACGATGAGACAGAACTCCCAGTCGAAAAAAATTACAATTTATGGTTATTTAAACTCAGCTCATACAAAAGTTCGCCCGATTTTCTCATCGCCACCACCGTCTATTTACAAGCCATGGAAAAACTGTCAGAATTAGGCTTAATTCAAGTGCACAAGGATACTATTAAAATATCATCTTTTTAGATGGTGTGGATAAAGTTAAATTATAAATAGATCAATTAAGGAGAGATTATGAGCGAATTAGAAAATGAATCAATGGAATATGATCGTGAACAATGGGAAACTTTAAGAAATGACCCAAATAAGGGTGCATTTATGATTCTAAAATCAGCTCTGCAAATGGATGTTCCGCGTGAGGAATTAGAAGATTTTATTGCCCAAAGGACAAAAATCGAATCAGAATCGGGCAACTTTGGATTTGAATATCATCTGAGGAATTCTCTGGATATAAATACTCCCGAAGAGCTCAGAATTATCGGCGAATCGGCATATGAAGCAGCTATTGCAGCCGAAGCCTACAATCATGTCGTCAGCATTGCACAATATTTATATGGCAAAGAAAGCAAGCAATACCGAGAGACTTTAGAAATGAGTGCTAAAAAAACCGAGTCCGAAAAAGTAGTTCCAGAAGATGAGGCGATTTTAGAAGAACGATCAAATCAAAAAGTAGAAATCTCTGCCAATGCGTCCATGAAAGAATTGATAGCAGCGCTCGATGAGGCGAAACTAATAGAATTTTTTGAAACCGATCTGGCAGAAAATTTTGACAATCAATGGCTTGAACTATATTCAGATCTCATGCCTGACCAAGAAAAACTCGCCAATACAACAATCTCAGAATTTTTCAAAGGAATCAACGCGCAAGATCTAGAGGTATATCTGCCAATTAAGTTTATTTAAAATTAATTATAATAAGTAGAAATCAAAAAAAATAGGCCCGGAAATATATCCCGGACCAGAGTTTAATTATCGGTGTATTTTCCGATCGATCGAAAACGAGTGTATCGCATTTTGAGCAATTCAGGAGTATCAACTTTCTCCAACTCATTGAGGTGTCGAAGAATGGCTGACTTAACTCTTGATGCTATTTCATTCATATTTCGATGAGCCCCGCCGATGGGTTCGGTTATTATCTCATCAATTATTGAATGATGTAAGGCGCTCTGAGCAGTTAGTTGCAAAGCTTCAGCTGCCTCTTTCCCTTTAGTTGGATCTCTCCAAAGTATTGCAGCGCAGCCTTCTGGTGGAATTACTGAATAGATTGAATGCTCAAGCATGAGTACTCGATCAGCAACAGCAATTCCGATCGCGCCACCACTACCTCCTTCACCAATGACTATCGAGAGTATTGGTGTTGGCAATAAAGACATTTGAGTCATATTTTCAGCGATCGCTTGACTGATGCCGCGCGCTTCAGCTTCAAGATCACACGCAGCAGCAGGAGTATCAACAAAACAGACGATCGGTCGATTAAACCTGCCAGCTAAAGTCATTAGTCGAAGGGCTTTTCTATATCCTTCGGGTCTAGCTGAGCCAAAATTCCTTAAAACCCGTTCTTTGAGGTTACGGCCTTTTTGGTGTCCAACAAAGAGAAATTCAATATCATCGATTTTACCAATACCACATACCATCGCCGCATCATCTGCACATAACCTATCGCCATGAAGCAGTTGGAAATCATCGCAGATAGTAGAAATATAATCCAAAGTATACGGTCGTTTTATATGACGAGCCAGCAATACCTTCCCCCATGGAGTAAGATCCTGACAAGCTTCAGCTAAGACCTTCTCAGCCTTATCATATTTTGCTTTGAGTTTTGCGATTTCATCAGCGTGATCCTCACCGTTCAGATCGTCGAGCCTTCTTGCCTCTGCGATATTCTGGCTAATCTCAGCTAACAGTTCTTCAAGCTCAAATATAGCTTGCTCAATGGAAACATTATTTTTCATAACCGGCCTCCACTGTAGTGGCAAAATGAAAGTATGTCGCTGATCGTTTTAACCATGTCTTTTCGGGACACAACTCCATCGATCATTCCATGCTCAAGTGAAAATTCAGAGCTTTGGAAATTATTTGGTGTATTGGTATTTGATTGTGCTTGCTGGCTTACTCGATCGCCGGCAAAACCCACTTTTGCATGTGGTTCGGCAAAGGTAAAGTCAGCAACAGAAGCAAAACTGGCCAGTACTCCGGCCATTGTTGGGTCAGTAAAAACGACGATATAGGGAATATTTACCGCGATCAGTCTTGCTCTCGCCGCGCAAGTCTTAGGCATCTGCATCAGAGAAATCAGTCCTTCTTGCATTCTCGCCCCGCCAGAAGCAGTAAAGAGAATTACAGGAAGATTGTTTTGAAGCCCGGATTCCATCAGCCTAACAATTTTTTCACCGGAAACGCTTCCCATGCTGCCGCCCATAAAGGTAAAATCAGCCACTCCGATAGCAATCCTTACTCCATGAATATTCCCAGTTCCAGTAACTATCGGGTCCAATAATCCTGTCTTTTGGACATCTCGTGTTAGCTTCCCGCTATAATCCGGAAAACCTAGAGGATCGATCGATCGAAGCGTAGAATCCATCTCCACAAAAGATCCTGGATCTAGCGTGATTCCCAATCGCTCCTTAGCAGTCAGTCTTTTATGGTGCCCGCATTTTGGACATATCCAAAGATTATTTATATACTCTTTGGACAATACCAATTGTTTGCACGCAGGGCATTTAACAAAAAGTCCATCCGGTAATTCACTAAACGGATTTCCTTCCCTCTTCTTAAATAACATTTATGAATACCTCCAGGTAAAATATGTTCAGGTACAATCTTTCACATAATAGGTAATAATTAGTCAAAAAGCAATACCCAAGTGGTTATCTGTATTGTATATATTTCGGGAAATGAAAAAAAATATAAGGGACGCTTATTAATAGACGCAATAAAGATCAAAAGTTGCTGTCGACAAACTGACGATAAGAAAGAAATAATGAAACTCCCCGGGAACCGCTGCCGCTAATCCCGGGGTTTCTTAGGCAGCAGGGACTCATGAGGTCGTATTCTCATGAGAAATACTTGCCATGCACTGACGTGCTT
>VFKW01000096.1 GCA_009885355.1 Candidatus Berkelbacteria bacterium | reverse complement strand
GTTTGGAATGAACTTTTTAAAATGTTAAACAACAAGAAGCTGCTGGAAGCTCAAGCGAAAAAATGGATTAAGCTTACAGTAGACAATGTAGCCAGTCCGGAAATGAATGAGCTTGAATCTATACGAAAAGATATGGAGAAACTCGGTCAAGAGGAAGAAAAGTATGCTGTCCTATACGCCACAGATGATTTATCGCTGGACGTATTTAAATCGATATCGGAAAAGATAAAACAAAAAAGAAAACTTCTGGCCTTTAAACAAAGTCAATTGCCTAAAGAAAATAAGAAAAAGCTTAAAACCGATATTTCAGAAGAAAAGCTCATTTCAACAGTTAAAAACATAGTTGCAAACCTTGATTTTTCAGATAAAAGAGTTATTATTAAACAGACAGTAACCCAGGTAGTTGCAAATAAAAAGTCTGCAGTCCTTAAGGGACGACTACCTGTTAATGAAGAAATAATGGGATTAAGTTATGAAACTAGGTATCGTCGGCCTCCCAAATGTCGGCAAATCTACACTTTTCAATGCCTTGGTCAAAAATGCCAAAGCAGAAGCATCAAATTATCCATTTTGCACCATCGACCCCAATGTCGGTGTTGTTGAAGTACCAGACGAACGGCTTGCCAAACTCGCCCAAATCTCCAATAGTAAAAAAATAGTGCCCGCCACCGTCGATTTTACAGATATTGCCGGATTAGTTAGCGGCGCCCACAAAGGCGAAGGCCTGGGCAATCAATTTTTGTCCCACATCCGTGAAACCGACGCCATCGCTATGGTTGTCCGTTTTTTTGAAAACAAAGACATCATCCACGTCGCCGGTGCCATCGATCCTGTAGATGACATTCACACCATCAATCTGGAGCTTATTCTGGCGGATCTCTCCGTCGTCGAAAAACGACTCCCCGCCCTTGAAAAAGAAATCCGCGCCAATAAACCAGATGCCAAAGAACATCTAGCCGTATTGGAAAAATGCAAAGCTACTCTAGATAAGGCAATCCCGCTGCGCAATATATTATCCGAGCTATCAGAATTACAATACAAAATCCTAACTACCAACTACCAACTACTAACTACCAAACCTGTTATATATATCGCCAATGTCGCCGAAGACCAAGCAGCGATCACTTCTGAAGAACTTGTGAAGCATTACGGCCTCCAATCCTTATTGAAACAAACAACTGACAACAAACAACTGACAACAATTATTCCAATTTCCGCTAAAATTGAATCAGAGCTCGCTGAATTATCTAAAGATGAACAAAAAGAATACTTAAATGAGTTAGGACTGCAGCAAAGCGGCCTCAAGCGCCTTATCCAAGCCGCCTACTCAACTCTCGGCCTAATCACTTATCTCACGTCTGGCGAGCCTGAGACGCGCGCCTGGACCATTTCAAAAGGCGACACAGCCCCGGTCGCCGCCGGCAAAATCCACAAAGACTTCGAAAAAGGCTTCATCGCCGCCGACGTCATCAAATACGACAATTTCATCGAGAATAAAGGCTGGCAAGCCTGCAAAGAAAAAGGCCTCATCAAAACAGAGGGCAAAACCTACATAGTCCAAGACGGAGATGTGATGCTATTTAAATTCAACGTCTAAACAACTCTACAAACCATATAACCACTCGCCTACCCCTTGACAAATGGCACTTTTCGTGCTATGATTACAAATCATCATAGATGATATTTCAACATTTGGACTGACAGGCAGTCCCAAACGAAACCTGGAAATCGGCAAAAATGCCAAAAAAGGTAAATAAAATGAATTCCAAGAGATTTGCCGCAATTTTGTCTGTACTGTTCATGCTTTTACTAGTGGTCTTTGTAATACAAGGTATCACTAGTATTCGGGAAATCGCCGCTCAAAAGGCGACCATCTCCAACCTCAACTCCCAGCTCGCCCATGCAAAGGACGATTCCGAAAACTGGAGAGGCCTCGCCGACGCTATTCAGAAAGACCTCGATAAGGCAGATGCCGCACTGGCGTCAATCAGCTCTCGGGATAAAGCGTTCCTCAAGCGGCATCCGGTTAATGTTGCCAAAATGAAATGGATCAAGGCACCCCCGGAAAACATCTTTGCACTAGTGTCCAAAAGCCAGAAAGGCGAGGACCAGGTGGACCTCGTTATCACATACCCACGCAAAAAGTAGCCCTCGGGCTACAACCAGGCACCCTACGCCGCCAAAAAAAAGGCACGTACGGGTGCCTTTTTCATTACCCAAATCTTATAAATATAATACCCGCGCCGGAAAACCCAGCGCGGGAACAAACAATAGATCTAGACTATAACTTTTCAGCATCAATCCAGGTTACTGACGGGACAAATCCAGGATCTAACTCAAAATCTGGAAATTCAGGACCGCTAAACACTCTAGGGCAGGCAAGCCTGCAAAGTAAAAAAGTTATAATTCCAGCTTCTTCTGAGGATTCTCTGATTCAATTCTTTCGAGCACAATCGAATAATACTTTTGAGCGATTATGCAGGCATTTTTCGCTTCAGACAAACCAACTGCCGAAACATCATAAATCAATTTATGCCGTTTTTGTCTCATACGGTCGTATGTCGAAATCAATCCTGAAAAATCATTTAAAATATCCTTTGCAAACATAACCAAAGTTTTATGATGACCGAGTTGGGTTTTTGGTCTATAGCCACGAGAAAGCATCAATGCTAGCGAAGTTTTTAACATTGATTCATAAGCCAAAGTAAATGCCGCTTCATGATCATCCTCAACCAATATATTTGCAGAGGCAATCGTCTGCTTTGCTTTTCCTAAAATTTTTTTGATTTGGCCAAAATCAGCCTTTTGACTATTTACCAGTCCCAGATCGAATGTCACTCTCCCCTCCTTTTACAAATATCATTTTTCCGGATAAAATATCTAAAATATAAGGCTCCTTGCCAACCATTGCAATCAGCAATTCATCCTCAGTCCTGATATCAAGATTAATTTCTCGATTGATCTCTTTTTCAATCAAAGCAATTTCGGTATTTAAAGCCTCATACAAAACATCATCGAGCTCGTTGCTGCATAAGATAAATAAATCGATGTCACTATTTTTTTGAAAATCACCCTTGGCGTACGAACCATAAATAAACACAGCTTTAAAAATATCACTATTAAATATCGGAGCTAATAATTCCTGAATTACCACTGTTAAAACAATTTTCTTAATATCTTTAAAAAAACTGGCTTCTGTATTCACCTTATACAAAACCAAATTCGCAAATTCTCGCCTGCAAATAATATTATCCATTTCAAGCCGGATTAGCTCCCTTCGGATATTGCCAACCGAACTTTTAAACAATTTTTCCAACTGTCTCACGTAAAATTCCTCATTCTCGTTGAGAAAAAAAGTCACCAATAATTCACCTCGAAGCCTAGATCGAAATAAATTTCTAAAAATCCCAAATTGTTCATGACTTTTATTGTATTCCATAATATAATACGATTGTACTCCAAAATAAATACTTGTCAATATCCAAACAATAATACGCATCAATAAAATACCCGCGCCGGAAAAACCAGCGCGGGAACAAACAATAGACTAGGCTATAACTTTTCCGCATCAATCCAAGGTATTGACGGGACAAATCCAGGATCGGACTCAAAATCTGAAAATCCAGGGCCACCACGCACTCCAGGGCCGCCGAACCCACCTTCACCACCTGGCGCAAGAGCATGCCTCATAATACTTTGTCTGAGACCAGAACCAGGCCTTGACTCCGCGTACCCGATGCCAGTATCACCACAAACTCTCTCAAATTCCAGCTGCGCGATCGCAAATCCAGCATCCAAGATAACCGGCACGTGATTATGATTGACGATCTCAAGTACGATCTGACCTGCAAATCCCGGATCGATCCGAGGCGCAGTCAAATGCACCTGAATTCCACAACGTCCAACCCGGCTACGTCCCCAAATATGAGCTTGAAGCTGTACTGGTAGGAAATAGAAACGCTGAGTCTTTGCCAGAACAAATCCACCTGGTTGAATCCTTAGCCCACTCGAACCAATGGATTTCACTTTAGTGCAATGATTCTCAAACCTGGCCATCGATGTCTTGTCACTTATACGCAATACGGGTGAATCACCATCATCTTGAGGTTCATAAAACCGGTAAGCATCGCCCATCTCCACATCAAGCGAGCTTTGAGATACCAAGCAACCCGGCAAAGCAGGATCTAACCTACTTTTATCAATCGGTGGATCAACGATAATATAACCGTTTCTCCTGTAACGATCCAACTGTGACGGACGTTCATCTGGCGGCATTGCCATAATTTGCTCTGCCGTCAAACTAACTCCACACTCCGCGAGGCTGATAATTCGAGCCAAAATCTACTCTTGACCCAAGGGCCCACCTGACACATCCAAAAAAGGTAAATTCGTCATTTCTCATAATCCCCCATTGTATAATCATTGAAACAGACAAAATTTAGAATGTACTCCACTAACAATAAACAGGATTATAAATAATAAATCAACCCTATCTTGAAAAAACAAAGAAAAGCCCCGCTTTATAAAAAGCGGGGCTTGCCAGTCTAAAACGACTGGGTAAGCTGGAACCTGAAACTACTGGACTCATCCTTTCCGGTAAACCGTAAGGAGAAGTTAGTATTTCCCTTTTGGACCGACACAGTCGGACCAGATGATATTGTCGTCGTGCCACCCTGACACCAGAATTTGCTGGCAAATCCCAGTCGGATCCCATTTCTGACTTCGTAAGAAGCAGAAATCTCATCCGAACCGAGAACAGCAGATCCACCACCGAGTGGAAGATAGGCAAACGGCTTAGCCGTCAACTGTACCTTGCCAAATGATTGCTTGATAATGGCAAATGGCTCGGCGTAAACCTTACCATTGCCCCATCTGGATACGTATCCGCCAACCAATGCGACGGAGTTTTTATCCGAGTGAACCACCCGAAGCTGGCCAATCTCGAGGGTGGGATTGGCACTATTGGCGCCAAATGCCCAAACCTCGAGCTTCGGAGTCATTACTCCGATAGAATAACCTGATTTCTGACCGGAGGTACAATCTACCCTCTGGAGAATTGTCGTGTCAGCCTTCGCTGAACCAACCATCAAAACCATCGCGCCTGCTGCAACCATTACTGTCATCACTGTGTTTTTCATTTTTTTGTCCTCCCAGACATATATTTTGTTAAGCTACGTCGTAAAACTCTAACTTTCGATTCTGTAATAAGCATTGTAGCATACATTTGATACTTTGTCAATAGTTTAGACAATAATATTCCAAGCAAATAATATATTCTGATCTGTTAAATATTGACAATATAATGCATAAATATTATAGTGAAATAGATATGTCTATTATTTAGACATCAATAAAAGCGTCACTTCTCGATAGGTAACATAATCAAAGAATAAGGCTCATTTAGGTAGCAGAACATAGCGCAAATCCTATATCGTCATCCCGGAAACGGGAGGCACCCGATACCTGCCTGCCGGCAGGCAGGCGGTTCTGGGATCCCATCCCGATCGGAATGACAACAAAGAGGAATTCTCGCATAAAAAAATATAAGATATTAACCATATAAAAATAATCAAGGCCTCACTATGCAAAAAGAAATATTAGTAAAAAACATCGGCATGACCGAAAAAGAAGCGGCAGTTTACACGGCCATTCTTGAATTAGGCTATAGCACTATAAAACCGATTGCGACTCGTTCAGGTGTAAAGCGCACCTCGGTCTATAACTTCATCGATCACCTGGTAGAAATGGGCCTGATCGAGCAAATACAGATAGATAACCGCATGCATTACAAAGCCCTCCACCCGAGAAATCTGCTCGAACTCCAAGAATCTAGGCTCAAGGAAGTGCGAGAAGCCATCCCTGATCTCATGAGTATATTCAATATCTCAACCGAGAAACCCCATATCAGCTACTTCGAAGGAGCAGGCCAGATCATCAATATCATGTTCGAAGAGCTCGATTGCAAAGAAGCTCTCTACATCTGGCCATCTGACAAGGTCATAAATACGATCGGCGGCACCAAGGCAATGGCCGAAATCGACAGGCTCAGAAAAGCCAAAAAAACATTTATCAAAACAATCCGCTTCAAAGATACTGAAACCAATGATTGGGAAGGATCTGGCTCCAAGCCTGAAGACCTGCGAGAAATCCGCTGGGCGCCTGAAAATCTCGAATTCCCCCTAGCCATCGGCATTTACGACACCGGCAAAGTCGGCTTCATCACCTCCAGAAAAGAAAGCTTCGGCATCCTTATCGAGTCCAAAGAACTAGAAATAGCCATGCGCATCTTATTCAACCTATTTTGGGAAAAATCAACCCCAAATTAATGACCAACAAGCTACTAAAAAATACATTAACAGATATCAAGCATGTATATAGGCATTTTTGTTTATCTAGAAAAGTGAGATAATAAAAAAGCACGATCCCTCCACTGCGCCACTAGGTGGCCCCTTCGGGGGTCGGGATGACAATACTAGTCTACTAGCTTAATAACTTACCAGCTTACTGCTTACTAGCTTATTAGCCTACCAAAGGAGTTCAATATGCTAAAAAAATATCTTTTGTACCTGTTATTTTCCCTCATCGTCTCGGGCATGGTTTCTCTCTGGTGGAAATACGAAAAAAACCATCAACCACCCCAAAACGCTCAAATCCACAAAGCCATAGAAGATAAGGTTCAAAACGACCCCGAATACCAAAAAGTCAAAGACCTCCAAGATCTCCAAAAATCCGTCACCGAGTGAAAAATTTTATATAAAAAAGCCCCGCTGTGATTAACACAAACGGGGAAATAAAAATACTTATATTTACCATATCACCAGGAACGTGTCAGATATGACATATAAACCTCACTAGTGAGATCAAGCCTAACATGAATTGGATATTTACCCAATCCTACGAGATCATCCCTGACCTCATCTACTGTCAAGTTAAGACTTGCCGCAATCATTTCAACCAGTTGATCAATTTGATCTTGAGATGTCAACATCTCTTGCCTCCAGTTGCTCTCGGAACCAATCAGGCCGCTTCAGACCTAAATCTTGGCATGTTTTACACCGCTGATAACTTTTTTCAACAGGTATTTCACCACAGACAGTACACATATGTACCGTCTGACTTCCTTGGGCAAACGCCTGCCCTCTTCGAACCCAACCCTCAATATCAGTCATCTCAATACCTCGCATTTTCAGGCACATCACCCCAACCCAGATCAGGATCGCGAAAATCGATCCAATTTTCTTGTCCATCAGGTAAATCTGGCAGCAACCTGGTGAAGGAGTACTCTGATAAATCAATATCTTTACCATAGCTATTCCTCATCCTTTGCTCCAAATCCATCGCTTCACTGTCAGTCATCATATCAAATGCAATTACAGGATCTTTACCAACCAACCTCTTTTGCAAAAACTCGAAAATATCAATCAGCGCCTGCTTGTGCAGCCGATGATCAAGTTTTTTATAGACATCAGAATAAATTAATGTCTTAGCCGACCAAAATTCTTTGGCCTCAGGGCAATCCAGAAAAGAAACCCTTCCCTTTTCGAGACTTTCACGAATCAGTTCTTCAGTCCAATGACTTGTACGATCTTTAGCAGACCACTCATTTATCCGAAATACATTAGGAAACCATTTTAAATCTGCCACGCGAAATTCAATCAGACTATCAGGATCATGCGCCATCCAATCAATCACGTCCATATACATAACCAAAATTCCCTCTGGCGTGATATCATTTGGCATTGCAAGAACATCTTTAAAGGAATGGGCATATATACCAGACAAAGTTTCATACGACAAGTTTAATGGCTCAAAATATTGAGCCAAAATCGAACCATAAATGTTATGGCAAAACTTTACACCAGTACACATTGTCACCACGTTCTCACCCAGATGTCCATAAACTGTATGAGCAATGTCATGACCAATCGCAATAGCAGCCGCCAGCTCGACATTCAAACCAAGCCTTTTCGCTGTATAAATCGTATTTGCAACCACTGTCATCGTATGCTGCATTCGATTTCGAACAGTCGATTTTCGCCTCGAGGAAGTGACAAAAATTTGAGTCTTATCAACCAACCGCCCAAAAGCAGTTGAATTAATAATTTTAATAAAGTCATGTTGGAATAACCCAACTTGGCCTGATTCAAGATCTCGAAGAGTTCGGCACCCTTTTGAAGATCGTTCATCGAAAGCCAAAAGTGATAAAGTAGCATCATTTTCCATAATACTCATATGTTAAGGAACCTCCCCCTTGTAAATTCAGTATTCTGCCGCCATCTTACCTGAAAAATAAAATTTTTGCAAATATTTGAACAAGATAATTACAAGACTCAAGAAAACAGAAATTCCCCATTTTCAGCGGTCGCTGAAAATGGGGAATAATAATAAACTATCCCAGAGTAAGCCAAAAAAATATCATGTCCTATATCATCATCTCTGAAGCGGGTGGCACAAGTTT
>VFKW01000060.1 GCA_009885355.1 Candidatus Berkelbacteria bacterium | reverse complement strand
GTCATTATGCTATCAAAATGGCAAATGGAAAAATACTTAAAACTAGTGCCCGGTGCTACCAAAGCCCATATTCACCTTCTACCAAACGTCATTGATGAGGATATATCATTAAATGATGATGATGAAGATGATAAAAATGCTTTTCTAGCAGAAGTCAAAGAGATACTGCCAATCTTCGGCATCAACCCTATTATCGCACTTGTCGGACGAATTGAAGAAGTTAAACACCTCCAATTTATGATCGATGTTATGGAAATCTACGAAAAAAAACGACAAGAAACCGACCCGACGAAATACGAACCAATGCCTCATGTCGTCTTTATTGGAGAAGGCCCGTATAAAAAAACACTAGAAAAACTGGCTTACGAGCGAGGCATTCCCCACCTTTTCCATTTCATTGGGAAAAAAGATTATATCTGGACCCGCCGCTTTATGAAATGGGCAACAGATGTTCTCTGTATTACCTCATTGTCTGAAACCTTCGGATTAACTCTAACAGAAGGTATGTTAGAAGGTTGTCCAACCCTCGTACCCAAAGAAACAGCCCTTGCAGAAAATTGTTTTCGAAAAGAAGACATTCTCCCGCTCGATCCCGAAGTCTGGGCAGAAGCAATCAGATCATATGTAATTGATCGCGAATACCGAGATAGAATCGGAGCATTATTAGCCAAACAAGCCAAAATAATCAACAACAACGAAGCATATGCTTCAAAACTGCTAGAAATCATAGAATCTGCCATCAAACATTCCAAAAACAACTAAACATGACCCTGCATCCGCAGGGTTTTTCTATATATAAATTATAAAATTATGATATAATATAGCTGTAAATAATGTCATCCCGACCCTACCTGCCGGCAGGCTGGCAGGGTGAAGGGATCGTCCCCTTATAAACTTTATTAAATATATTCTAGACTACAATGAGGAGTCAAAATGGAAAAACAAAAAACCCTTCAAAGATCAAAAACCAACCGAATGATCGCCGGCGTCTGCGGCGGTATTGGTGAATATTTCGACGTCGATCCGACAATTGTCCGTATTATTTTCGCCCTCTCGACATTTTTTGGCGGACTTGGACTATTACTCTATATAATCGGCGTTATTGTCATCCCCGACCAAGATAGCCAAACAGCGAAAGAAAACAACCAAGACACTCAAAAAAACGAATTACACGATAAAATTCAATCAGCCGCCTCAGATATCAAAGAAAATCTAACAAAAAATCCAAAAACTTTTGGCGGTGAACAAATTTTCGGACTAATAATTGTATTTATTGGCCTATCGATATTTTTTGGCAATTTTTTCCCATGGTTCCACCTTGGCAAACTCTGGCCCATCATCCTCATTGTCATCGGCCTAGCCTTTATCTTTAATAGGAAGAAAGGATAATTATGAAATGGTTTTGGGGAAGCTTACTCATAATCATCGGCCTGATCTTTTTAGGCATAAATACAAATTATCTCAGCCCGTCTCAAATCGCCGACATCGCTCGTTTTTGGCCGCTATTATTAGTCATTTGGGGAGTCAGCCTTGTTTTTGCGCGCACCAAATATGGCTGGATCATCACATTTCTAGTCTTTTTCGCAAGTTTATCCTTTATCTGCATGGCCACATTCGGACAAATCAATTATAAATTCAACAAGCTAGTCACCACAACTCAAACTCATACTTTTTCCAGATCAGACACGACAGTAAAAAAAGCTAAAATCACCATAAATACCGGAGCAATTGAACTCAATCTGAAAACTGATCCAAACACCCTCATAAAAGGCGGTCTTACCTCAAATTACCTAGAACCTGAATTAAAAATAGATAAAACATCAAACGATCAAGCAAATATTTCTCTCAACACAACCACCAAATGGAACAAATGGTCCAATTGGCCAAGCGGAAAAAATACCCTAGATGTAAAAATCGCTGAGAAAATCCCCGTTGATTTAACCGTCAATGCCGGAGCCAGCCAAATAAATCTCGATTTATCAAAAGCCATTATTGAAAAAATAACTCTAAATGCCGGCGCAACTGAGATAAATGTAAAACTAGGGAACACTATCCAAAATAATGCCAAAATCCAAATTTCAACTGGTGCTTCAAATATTAAATTCACAATCCCAAAAGACATCGGCGTCCGTTTCAAAAATGATTCGCCAGTGACCGGTATGCAACTAAATAATTATAAAAATATCGGCAACAAAATCTACGAATCACCAGATTATTCCAGTAAATCCAAAAAAATCGAAATAAATTCATCAAGCGGCGCCTCAAGTGTCGAAATAAAAACAAAATAGGAGGAAGTAATGGTAGAAACAGAAACAGGTTTTAATGCAGACGCTATTGTAGCCAAAGCAGAAGCAATCAAGCTTCGCGGCGACGGAAGTAGCACGCGTCACATCGACACTATTCACCATAGTGGAGAAAATACAACTCAAACTATTTTACCCGAAGGAAGCACTCCAGTGATCTTTGATTCGTCAGAAACCAACAGAGATATCGACCGACCTGAAATGCGAGGAGCTATTGGTACTGAATCACAAAATCCTTTAGATGATCTGATGCCAAAAAACTCAACCGAAGAACCCCCAAAATTAACCGACGAATTCACACAACCAAAAATTGACAATCATCAAAAATCTCTTGGTGATGCAAAGACTGAGTTAGATGATGATGAAGCAATACCAACCGACATAAAAGATGCCGAACGACCAAAAGATTCAAATCCAACCGAGCAAAAAATTATCGTAAGAGAAGATATCAAACAAGATGTCGAACCTCCACAAAAATTAACTGCCAGTGAGCTAACTGAACAAGCAAGAATTGATCAAATCATCGAACGCCGCTGGGAGATCAAAAACCAATACAAAGAATTCAAAATTTCAATAAGAGAAACTTGCCCAAATCAAGCTGACAAGGTCATCCACGAAGTAGCCCTCTGTCTTTTTCAAGCCATAAAAGAACCAACTATCGATCATCATGCCAATGTCGAATCTCATCGAGAAAATATACATACCATCACTAAATCTATTGAAACAAGTGTTCGCAAAGAAGTTCTTGATCAAGCAGATAAAATTTTAAACACCACAAACGAACTTGCAAATCTTACCGATCAGCTCCAATCGCGCCTATTTAGGGAAAGAGAAGAAGAAGGCAAATGAGAATTGGCGCCCATGTCAGTATTGCCGGGGGTATAAAAAACGCCATCCCACGCGCCATAGAAATTGGCGCCAACACTATTCAAATATTTCTAAGTGCGCCTCAAAATTGGAATCCATCAAAAATTACCGACCAAGAAGCAGCCGAATTTATTATCGATGCCAAAAAAAATGATATCAACCCGATATTAATACATGCCATTTATCTCATAAATCTCGCCTCAGATAACCCGGCTTTACTTGAAAAATCTCGAGATACTCTCATAAATTATCTAAATATTTCCAGCAAAATAAATAGCGCCGGTGTCATTTTCCACATCGGTTCCAGTAAAACCAAAACCTTTGAAGAAATAAAACCTCAAATCATCGATCAAATCAATCAAATATTAGATCATTCAGATCAAAATTCAACTCTTTTGATCGAAACCAACGCCGGCCAAGGCAATTGCATCGGCAGTAAATTTGAACAAATCGCCGAAATTATCAATAGTGTAGTTCAAAAAACTCGCGTCGCCGTCTGCCTCGACACAGCTCACATCTACGAATCCGGCTACGACCTAAAAGAAAATCCCCAAAAAATAATCCAAGAATTTGATAATATTATAGGCTTAGGCAAATTAAAAGCTATACACTGTAACGACTCCAAAACAGTCCTCAATTCTAAGATTGATCGCCATGAGAATATTGGAGCAGGGGAGTTGGGTGAAGAAACTTTTAAAACATTATTAAATCTACCCGAACTAGCAAACATCCCCTTCATCCTAGAAGTCCCAGGCTTCGAAAACAAAGGCCCAGACAAACAAAATATAGACATTTTGAGAAATTTAAAATTTAAAATTT
>VFKW01000010.1 GCA_009885355.1 Candidatus Berkelbacteria bacterium | reverse complement strand
CGTCAGTGCATGGCAAGTATTTCTCATGAGAATACGACCTCATGAGTCCCCGCTGCCTAAGAAACCCCGGGATTAGCGGCAGCGGTTCCCGGGGAGTTTCATTTATTATGTGGATTCGAGCTTTTGTCAGAGTTATCGAGCATAAATATCATCCCTAAAAGTATTACTGAATATTCCTATTTAATTGCCAAGGATTTGCAACAAGATCGAAAGAGGAATTAGGAGTATCCATGGTAGAAGTAATAATCTTAAGCCGATTTTTGTATTTTTTTTAAAAAATTCAGGGTTTTTATTTGAGTAATTTCCTTTATACCAATAAACTCCACCAACCAATGGCAATACAAGTCCATTTAAAACCCCAAAAATAGAACCGACAATGCCTCCGCTAGAAGAGAATGCAAATACTAGATTGCTAAACATAAACGTGATAAATACTAAAAAAAACATGCCTAAAATACCTATCAATTTATTAACATCAACTGGCTTGTTTATAAAAGATTGATTGCCTGAATCTTTTTTTTCATTTTCCATGATTACTCCTTCAATTTTATTATGCCATAAAATTTCATTTCTACCAAAAAGCCCGCGTGTTTCACGGGCTTGGTCGGCGAAGAGGGCTAGGCGGAGTTTTTCGGATTATTCGGCTAGTTTTTTAGATTCTATTCTATTTAAAGTCTTAGAATTTTTGCTAGTTACGATACTTTTTCCTGTTTTAGTTTCGATTTGTTTACGGGCATTGCCGGCGATAGATCCGCCTTCTTGAGCTATTTTCTTACTTTCCTTAAACCCATCCGGCTCTCTTTTTTCGGAAATTTCTGTTGTCGCTGTTTCGGCAAGCATATTTAAAACTAGTTCCATATTGGTCATATTGTCGCGCAGATTTTCTTTTTTCAAATTTTTCAATTTCTTATATTCTTTGGTCGTTAAACCAGTCCACGCCTTGATAATCTCATTGGTTAAAATAGCAAATTCCAAACCTTCTTTGACACCTCGATTTTCCCATTCATCAGTCAAGGCCTTGCGAATTTCAATACTCTTGAGTCTTTGATTTATCCAATCCGGACTGTAGCCTTTTTGAAGATAAGTTTTCAAGGCGCGGTTGATCGCCAATTCTGGGTCGGCAGTTTCCTCTAGTCTTTCATATCCAACACGGGCCAACCACAATTTAAATGGTTCGGCATTTGGAGAAGGAATAGACTGGATGAGGCGAAGCATAACTTCGGTGTTTGCGACATCGGTGAGTCGCATTTTGCCGTCCGGTGCGATCATTTTCAAACCGTGACAATTTGTCACGGTTTCACTTCCGCCCTCTTTTAATAATCTTTCCTTGAGTTTTCGCCAATAGG
>VFKW01000038.1 GCA_009885355.1 Candidatus Berkelbacteria bacterium | reverse complement strand
TTATCATCGAAAACCCAAGACCACTATCAAGACAGATCGCAATTGACCTTCCGGAAACATGTGATACTTGCCCGCCTGGAGAATACATCTTTTCAGGCAAATTCGCCACGATCAATGGCAAGAAGATCCGCATCTTCCAAAAAACCAACCAAGAACATCCACATGCATATCTGACAGAACCCGGTGCTATGGAAATTCTACATCAAGTCGTCCTCAAAACTCTCCCAAGCGGACCACTTGATCGACTAAATAACGGAACACGCCTTACTGGTAACCAAACCAAAGGCATGACACCATCCAGACGCAAATTCAAGCGCACACACCAACTTCACCTCCTCAGAACAAATGAAGGCTGGCATTACCTTCGCGCCGTCTTTGCCGAAGTCAGATCGG
The DNA here is from genome assembly GCA_009885355.1 of Candidatus Berkelbacteria bacterium. Classification (GTDB taxonomy): domain Bacteria; phylum Patescibacteriota; class UBA1384; order VFKW01; family VFKW01; genus VFKW01. Next base: position 1,400 of record VFKW01000038.1, on the reverse strand, counting down.
CCATAAAAGCCGTTGCCTGATCCAAATCCCCGCCTCGTGCGGGGATATTTTTTTACAACAAAAAACTAATAATTTAATTGTAGCCCAAGTCACAAATTGGCCCCTACGGGGCTTTTGCTTGCTCATTTTTCACCTGTAGCCCAAGCTTTAGCTTGTTATCTGGAGAACAAGCTAAAGCTTGAGCTACGAGAATAAAGCAATAAACTACCCCGCAGCAAGCTGACGGGGTATCTACCCCGTATCGTCATCCCGGAAGCGGGTGGCACCCGATACCTGCCTGCCGGCAGGCAGGTCCGGGAACCAGTTAGTAAGGTTTCCTGGATTCCCTGCCTGCCGGCAGGCAGGCGGTTCTGGTCCGCCAGTTAACAGCAGACACATCCCGACCAGAATGACGACTAGAACGAGGTATTCACACACAACAAGCTTTAGCTTGTTAAATATGAGCAAGCTAAAGCTTGAGCTACGAAAACAAGAAAATATCTCTTGCAATAAAATACATATCTGCTAAAATAAAATAGCTATGAAAAATATTATAAGTTTAAACAATTGGTTTTTTGGATACTGGTTTACCCGACTTCAGCCGGCCTATTGTTTTTGCGCTAAATAATTAGCACCATCACAGCAAAACAAGTCCCGCCGGCAAGGCGGGATTTTTAGTTACTGGCAAATTTTGCCTTGACCCGCCCGGATCTAAATCACTTTGGATCTGGACGAGATCAATACCTTAACAACCAAATACACCTTGAAAAAGGACCCAGAAAGGACCAAAAAAATGCTATCTCCAAGTATCAGAATCATCCCTATTCCCGAGCATGAATCAAAAGGGCTATCCGCCCACATCGCCATCGAAGGATATCCATTTGAGATCAAATCATCTCTAAAGGTTATTCTATTTGAACCAACCGGTCGTTTTTTGAAAGCGATCCCCAGTGAAGACATACAAAATCAGATTCCGATCTATCGTCGGGTCTATGGTGATATCGCCGAAAAGCGCACGCACCAAATCAGCACCCATCCTTCAAACGAAGGAACTATTGCCATAAAGCTCGCCATCGAAGACAATCCGGTCCACAACATAGGACAAAAGGCTATCTGTATCCAAGAAAATCTGATCCAGCTTGAAGATGATCGCATCTTTAGTAAAACAGGGCAATGTATAGTTCGCATAGACACAGCTAAGCTTTGTTTTGAAGGAACCCTTCCGATCTTCGCCATCGGCGAGACTGCCATGAGCCAGGCAGCCTAAATCAACAACCTACCCAAACTAATTCCAAGGAGGAACTAGCATTGATTATCATCGAAAACCCAAGACCACTATCAAGACAGATCGCAATTGACCTTCCGGAAACATGTGATACTTGCCCGCCTGGAGAATACATCTTTTCAGGCAAATTCGCCAC
>VFKW01000016.1 GCA_009885355.1 Candidatus Berkelbacteria bacterium | reverse complement strand
CGCAAATTATTATTAAAAAAAGCCCAAATTATAAATCTAATTGGCAAAGTCCAAGTAAAAGGTTTTACTCTTTTGCCACTAAAAATGTATATGGCCAGAGGCTATGCCAAGATCGAACTCGGCATCGGCAAAGGCCGAAAAACTCATGATAAACGAGAGCGCATCAAAGACCGCGAAGTCTCCCGCGAACTCAGACAAAAACGAATGCGATAATCGTCAAATTAGAATAATAAATAATGAGGGGCGAAATCTAAAGGGGTAAAATGAAAATAACAAACGAAAAGGGGAAAAAAATTCAAAATTCATTGGCGATCTTTGAGAACTTTAAAATCCGTCGGCATTATGATGAAAAAAAAGAGGAGTGGTATTTTTCGGTGATCGATATTGTGGCCGTGTTAAGCGAAAGCGTAAATCCAACAGATTATTTTAAGAAACTTAGAAAAAGAGATTATGAATTAGGTATTTACGTGGGGACAAATTGTCCCCAGATAGAAATAGCTACCGAGTCAGGAAAATTAAGAAAAACTTTAACTGGTAATACTGAACATATTCTCAGAATTATTCAGTCAATTCCGAGCAAAAAAGCAGAACCATTTAAAGGCAACCTCATTAACTTTCCCCTTCCTTTTTTTTCTGTCATCCCAGCGAAGGCTGGGAACCAGAAATAATATTATAAAAATGAAAAAGTATTATCTGTACATATTAGCTAGTCGAAAAAATGGCACACTGTATATTGGAGTAACATCGGATCTAATTAAAAGAGTTTGGCAACACAAACAAAAACTGGTTGAAGGATTCACTCAAAAATATAATGTTTCAGTGCTGGTATATTTTGAAGAATATTCTGATGTAAAGGACGCGCTTAAAAGAGAGAAAAATATGAAGGCCTGGCAAAGGCAATGGAAAATAAAGATTATCGAAGAAAATAACCCTAATTGGGAAGATCTTTATAGTAAAATTGTATAGAAATAGAATGATTATTTCCTGGATCCCAGCATTCGCTGGGATGACAAGACATTTGCAGGGGAGGCAGTTCCGGCTAAAAAAGATGGCAAAATCGCCAAGGACGCCAGAGTTGCATTGGAGGAAAAAACCGGACAAAGTGTTGTAACTGGTGAGAATTTTCTGCCAACAAATAAATCTAAAGGCGAATTACGATAAATCTAAGCTTGTACAACAATATATATAGAACTAATTATTTCAAATTATCCGGCACCAATTTTTGCCAATCTTTTCCATATCCGGCTTCGTAATAATTTTTATATTTACCTGAGTCGTTTTGAGCCTCAAAATTTCCTTTTTCCATTTTGTCATAAAAAACAAAACTAGTTTCATTTGATATATATTTATATTTATAATCTTTGTTGTTCAGCGGATCTTTTGGCATTTCGCGCATAAAAATTCCGAGGTTCAATTTGTCATAGCCGCTAGCTGGAAGCGCCTTTTCCATTTTATATTTTTGCTCCACCGAGGATTTGAGCATCGCCAGATCGGACACTCTTTGCGCATCTCTCGAGCGAATTTTCAATAAATTGAGTGAATAATATGTCAAAATTCCCAGAATCGCTAAAACAATTACAGCAAGAATAATATTGGCGATAGGCGAAGCGTTAACAATTTTTTCCTTCTTCATATTTACTCCTTTGTCTCGAGCCTGCCTGCCGGCAGGAAATGTCGAGAGGCTATTTTTTATCCTTATTTAGTCTATTTATTTCCGTAGTTGCATCAAATACTGATTGGCGAAGCGCCGCAAAAGATCCGTTCGCTTGATTTGCAATATTTAAAACATCGCCAAAACCAGCCTCAAGATCATTTTCTTTTGTCAAAGCGCCGATTTTTTGTTCGATTTGTTGGCTATTTGATTGTATCGCACTTAGTTTTGTTTGAGAATCATTTATTTTTGTCAAAAGCAGCGCCACATCTTTATTTTTATTTTTCAAAGTTTCATATTGGGTCTGCAAGTCTTTGATCTGCGCGTCAAATCTTGAAGCGGCGTCGCCAATTTTACCATTAAGCAATGTATATGTAGTTTTTTTAAATCCCAACTGGCCGTATGACCATGTCGATAAGACATCATCTGCCAAAGATTTT
>VFKW01000180.1 GCA_009885355.1 Candidatus Berkelbacteria bacterium | reverse complement strand
TAGAAAGGATAATTATTTTTTCTCATTAAGAGCGTGGCGGGGTGGGATTGTTAAGGGTAGGGGCCGGCCTTCGCAACGGAGGCCCTTATCCTTAACCCATAAATCTGCAGTATTCACTACAAAAAATAAAAATTCTCGATTCACTTCGGCCCCTACCAGCAGTCAGGTTGTGGAGAACTTCGTATAAACTCAAATCATAAGCTATAATACAAACATGGAAAACAACAACCCATCATTAAAATCCGCCCTCAATCTTCTGAAGCGCCGCTGGTATACCGTCCATGGCCTGCGTCAAAAATTAGAATTGAAAAAATTTCTACCAGACGAGATTGATCAGACGATCGCTTTTTTGATAGATAAAAAAATGCTCGACGACATCCGTTTTGCCAAATATTGGATCAAGGACCGATTAAATTTTCGTCCCAAATCCAAATATCTGATCAATCAAGAATTACTTCAAAAAGGCATCGCCAAAGATGATATTGAGTTAGCTTGGGTTGATTATGAAAATGAAAATGGCCTTGACGAGGAAAAAATAGTTTTAGAATTAGCCATCAAAAAAATCAAAATAACCAAAAATTTAACTCCTGAAAAACAAAAAATTCGTTTGATTTCATATCTTATGCGCAAAGGTTTCTCATACGATCTTATAAAAAAAGCCCTTGCCAAGCTAGATCAATAACTATACAATTATAATGATATGTTAAAAAAAATGTAGCCAATAGCTATGTAAATTTGTAGATAGGCGATAATCAGGTTTGAATTCCTAACTACCAACTACCAGCTATCCCGAGAGGGACCCCTTAAGGGCCAGCTACTAAAAATTAGGAGGGGAAAAATGAAATCTCTAGTTTGGTTTGCCGAAGTTGGCAAAGATGATATTCCACTGGTCGGTGGCAAAGGGGCAAATTTAGGCGAGATGACTCGCGCCGGTCTTCCAGTCCCTGGAGGATACATTGTAACTGCCGATGCTTATTATGTTTTCATGAAAGAAACGAAGCTCGACAAAAAAGTCAAAAAGCTCTTATCTCACGTTGATCCGGAAGACTCCAAGAAATTAAACGCTCTATCCAAAGAACTCGAACAAGCCATTCTTCACACCCCGATGCCAAAAGTTTTAGGCACCTCGATCAAAGCCGCCTACGACAAAATGTGTGAAAAAGGTTTGGTTTTTGTCGCTGTCAGATCTTCTGCTACCGCTGAAGACTTGCCTGATGCATCTTTTGCCGGCCAACAAGAAACATTCTTAAATATCAAAGGTGGCGACAACGTCGTCTTGGCTGTGCGCAAGGCCTGGGCTTCACTTTTTGAACCTCGCGCTATTTATTACCGCTCGATCAATAATTTTGACCATATGAAAGTAGGCATTGCTGTTCCTGTCCAATTGATGGTTGATTCTGTCAAATCAGGTGTCATGTTTGCCGCTGATCCCGTCACCAGCGATGTTTCGCAAATTGTCATCGATGCCGGTTGGGGATTGGGCGAAGCCATCGTTTTGGGTTCCGTCGATCCTGACCACTATGTTTTATCCAAAGAACCACTTCAAATTTTAAGCAAAGAAATTTCCAAACAAACTTGGAAAATTGTCCGCGCTCCAAAAGGCGGCGATAAAAATGTCTCAGTGCCAAAAGACGAACAAGAAATTCAAAAATTATCCGATGAAGAAATCCTCACCCTTGGCGGATTAGCCAAGAAAAATGAAGCGCATTATGGCCGGCCAAATGATATGGAATGGGCCATCGACAAAGAGGGCCGTGTCTTTTTGGTCCAATCCCGTCCGATCACCACTTTGAAAAATGTCGCTCCAGCTAGCGCTCCGACCGGCGTTCCCTCCACTCCTGGCTCCCAACCCTCAACTCCTAGCTCTACAGAGCCAATCTTGCACGGCGCCGCCGCTTCTCTTGGCTTGGCCTCCGGCCCCGTTAAAATTATCCTTGATCCATCAGAAATTGATAAAGTTTTACAAGGCGATGTCTTGGTCACCGAAATGACCAATCCTGAATATGTTCCAGCCATGCGCCGCGCATCAGCTATCGTCACCAATACCGGCGGTCGTACCTCTCACGCCGCTATCATTTCCCGCGAGCTTGGCATTCCATGCGTTGTCGGTACTGAAAAAGCTACCACCACTCTAAAAACAGGCCAGATTGTTACCGTTGACGGTTCAAAAGGCACAGTCTTTGATGGCAAATTAGAATCCGCCGCTCCCGCCGGCGCCGCGCCAGTCGCTGCTCCTGCCGTCGCAGCCGATCCAAATTCCGTCAATATCGCCTCCGCTGAAATCCTTCTTCATGGCGCCGCCGCCTCACTCGGCATCGCCTCGGGCCCTGTTAAAGTGATATATAAACCATCTGAAATTGATAAAGTTTTACAAGGCGATGTTTTGGTCACCGAAATGACCAATCCTGAATTTGTCCCAGCCATGCGTCGCGCCGCTGCCATAGTCACCGACACCGGCGGCCGCACTTCTCACGCTGCCATCATTTCCCGCGAACTCGGCATTCCATGTGTTGTCGGTTCCGGTACGGCTACGTCCGTTCTAAAAACCGGCCAGATGATCACCGTAGATGGTCGCAAAGGCTTGGTCTATAAAGGCAAAGTCACAACCGCCGCCACTCCAGCTCCTGCTGCTGCCGGCGCACCTGCCCCAGCTGCTCCATCCGGTGGCCCATCTTGGGCTCAGGGTACTACCGATCTTCCACCGATCATCACTGGTACCAAAGTTTACGTCAATCTCGGCGAGCCTCATTTGGCCGAAACTGTTGCCGCTATGCCTGTTGATGGCGTCGGTTTACTACGCGCCGAATTCATCATTGCCGGCATGGGCGAACATCCTCGCGCCATGATGAAAGACGGTCGTTCCCAAGAATTTGTCGACAAATTAGCTGAAGGCATGCAAACTATTTGCCAAGCCTTCAATCCGCGACCTGTCGTCTATCGCGCCACAGACTTTAAAACCAATGAATACCATGACCTAAAAGGCGGCGCCGAATTCGAGCCAAAAGAAGCCAATCCGATGATCGGTTTCCGCGGCGCTTTCCGTTATGTCACCGAGCCTGATCTGTTCAAGCTTGAGCTCGAAGCGATCAAAAAAGTTCGCAATCAATTTGACCTGAAAAATCTCTGGCTCATGATCCCATTTGTCCGTTCGATCGATGAATTCTTCAAAGTCAAAGCCCTTGTCACCGAATCAGGTTTGGTTCAAAACCATGACTTCAAGCTTTGGATCATGTGTGAAGTCCCATCGACCGTTATCTTGATCGATAAATTCTGCCAATCCGGCATCGACGGCGTTTCCATCGGTTCCAATGACTTGACTCAATTGACCCTCGGTTGCGACCGCGACAATCCAGCTTTGGCCAGTGCCTTTGATGAGCGCGATGAAGCTGTCGAGCTGTCTTTGAAACACGTCATTACCACTTGCCGCAAACATCACGTCACTGTTTCCATTTGCGGACAAGCCCCATCTGTTTATCCAGAAATTACTGAGCTAATGGTCAAATCCGGCGCCACTTCAGTCTCTGTCACTCCAGACATGATCGTCTCTTCCAGAAAGACCATTGCCTCCGTCGAACGCCGCTTGCTCATGAACGAGATCGCCAACGAAGCCGACAACTCCTAGTATTGTGTAGCCCAAGCCCTGCCTGCCGGCAGGCAGGTTTAGCTTGCAAATCAAAAATACCCCCGCGAGTCGGGGGTATTTTGTTGTCATTGCGAGACCAGCCGCAAGCTGGTCGTGGCAATCTAGGTGTCAGCCGCACCCTAAAAACTTAATTATTCTTCGAGCGATCCGCCGGCTGGCGGAGAGTCGAGAAGTAAAAAACCAAATACCTTATAACTCAAATTTTAACTTGTATTTTCCACCAATACAATATCCAGCGATCAATCACATAAATCGCCATCCCCAAACTCACCGTCGCCAAAAGAAAAATCATTATCTGCCAATTACTTTTATCTTTTACAAAATAATTCAAAAGCGGCAAATGCACCAAAAAAATCGCAAATGAGATATTTGATAAAAATATAATCTGCTTTTCAAAAATCGGGAGCCGTATTTTACCCATATTTACATTCAATATTTTAGTTTTCATGATCCAAATCCCCAGAGAAAATTCAAATATTCTACATAACACAAACCAGTCAATCGGCCGATATTCTCCATGCCAATATTTTCCAACTAGCCATCTCGATCCAAAACTGACTAAAAACAAGATAAATAGCCATATATTTTTCCGCCTTGACATGAGTGAGCTAAGAAATGGAAAGATAAAATATAGTGCAACAATCAATCCGATAAACCAACTCACCGGATTTATAAAACCTTCCCATTTATGCCCGCTATAAACCTGTAGTCCAGTTGCATTCCACAATATCATCTTAAAATTCAACTTGATTGAATTATCAAATAAGCCGATCAAAATTGCCAATCCAAGCGACAACCAATAAACTGGATAAATCCGGCGCAAGCGTCCCAAAATATATTTTTTCAAATCTATTTTTTTATTTCCATAGCTCAATTCCAGCGCCATTCCGCTCAAGATCAAAAAAATCGTCACCCCTGCGCCACCGATTGAAACGTAATAAAAATCAGGCCAGCCAAAAAACCGTCCCCACTCATTTCCCAATTTCTGCCCCAAATGGCCAATCACAACCATCCCGATCGCCACCAAGCGTAATATATCCAGCAAAATTACTCTTTTTTTATTCATATCTTTTACCCTATTAAATCAAACTGAAAACAAGCTGAAATCTCTCTATACCATACTTTAAAAAACGAGCGTTGAATATAGAAAAAATTAAATATAAAAATAGACTGGGTCGAAACCCAGTCCTTGTGTTGAAAATGATTAATGCATCTAGTCGCCGGGGTTTTGAGGTTTTCCCCCAATAATTATTATGCCGTAAGGGTGGGAATTTGTTTTATCGGGATTTTCCCTTTTTGATTTCAGCAGCTCTAGTAGATCATATATACTGCGCCGCGTCCTGTTTTCAGCCTCGGCACATTTTGCCACATTGCGGTGATCCTCGGTGGCTATTATATAGCCATCTTCCAAACGACCGTTTGCGTCAGGAACTCCGATCCGCTCAACTGCCCATCCTTCACAATACACAGTATCGATCTGTTTAATCAATATTCTGAGATCATCGTAAGCTTTCTCCATCGAGCTTGAGTTCCCAGAAATCAGATTGAAGTTCATCAGATGATTCAGTACCATCCGAGTCACTTCTATCGGCCAGCTGTTGAACAGTATGCATGCCGCTTCTGCCACTTCATGCGCGATTTCAAAGTAGGTTTCAGCTAATCTCTCTTTATGATCAAGCTCAGCTCGTTTCTTCATCGCTTCAGCTTCATCCGCGACCTTTTGTTTGGCCCTCGCACTCATGCGTGGCTTTCGAGCAGGCTTTTCTCCAGCTGCTTTAGCTGCTTCTATTGCCTTCCTTGCTACTTCCGCTGCCTGATCGGCTTCAAGAGCAGCCTGAGCCGCCATATTAGCTTCAACAGCGGCAACTCTCTGTTCTGCCAGATTTGCACACCAGAGGAAATCGGCGAAAGAAATTAGAATTCTGCGCAACCGCGCAACCTCATTTGATGAAGTTTTCGGCTTCAGGGATTTAACCGAAGCTAGAAGTTGATCAAACCTTTTCAACGAGCTCTCTCCAGGTTTAACGTACCCCCTCAATATAAATCCATTACATTCAGTGTCATTACTTCCATTACTTTCACAATGCATACGCTATTCCATCCTCCCCTTTTTCGTATTTGTAGTATTTCTAATGCGACAACATTGTACCATATCCAAATAACTTTGTCCATACTCACGATTGTGATGTGAATTCGAGAACTACCGCGTCTTTATGTAACTCAACTAAAAAAAACAAGACTATACAGTGACCGCTAAAAAATCCAATTATTCTTCGAGCCACTAAGTGGCCCCTTCGGGGCGAGCCCCAACGGGGACCCCTTGGGTCTAAGCGAGTCGAGAAGTATAAACCTAATAGTTCTCGACAACCTGCCTGCCGGTAGGCAGGGCTCGAACAATATTAATATTTCTTACCTTCTTAATTAGGTTTTTCTGCGGTCTTTATACAAAGCTTCAACCTGTTTTCAATCTCATACTCTCTTCCATGGTTTTCATTCGTCTAACTTAATTCTCTCTGTAAACGTCACCACCTATCCGCGATAGCGGACAAGTGGTGACGTTATATATGTATATAGACGAGACCGCTGAAAAACCTATTTCATCATCCCCCGATCAGGTAGAGGGCAGTCTAACAATCAACTCCCTTTTCCAGGAAGGAGAAAATAGCTTTCACTCCCAAAGAGATTCCTGGTTCTCTCTATATAAATCGCGAAAAAATAATTATCCACTTCAAAAACCCAAAGATCAACCTGAAATGTGGCCTGGTGCTCTCTCCCTTTTCCAGGAAGTCAAAATATATCATTCTATCAATGGTCCTCTGCTTCTGCAGAAAGTAAAAAAGGTTCTTCTCTTGCCACGTGAAAACTAAGTGTCTGAGTCAAGCTCATGCTTGACGAGTTTTATTTTTCTGGAAGAGAAGAACCTTTTTTACGCTTCAGGAGAAGTCGTGTAG
>VFKW01000058.1 GCA_009885355.1 Candidatus Berkelbacteria bacterium | reverse complement strand
TTGCTGCGTGCGAATACCTCGTTCTATTCGTCATTCCGGTCGGGATGGGATCCCAGAACCGCCTGCCTGCCGGCAGGCAGGGAATCCAGGAAACCCTTATAACTGGATCCCGGACCTGCCTGCCGGCAGGCAGGTATCGGGCGCCACCCGCTTCCGGGATGACGATACGGGGTAGATACCCCGTCAGCTTACTGCGGGGTAGTTCATTGTAGCCCAAGCTTTAGCTTGCTGTTGCGAAGAACAAGCTAAAGCTTGGGCTACGGATATAAAAAAATCAAGTAATATAAAAATGAGAAAGTCTTACAAACAAAAGAAGGACCCAGTCCTTCTTTCTATAATATTTATACATGATCCACATCCTCCATTAATTATCTTAATTCTTATTGCATTTTAGTTTTTTATTGTTCGAGCTTGTCGAGAACTAAACTTTCCTAACTACTATCTCCTAACTACTAGCTACTATTTGGCTTCGCCAAATTACCAACTAACTTTCAAATTATTTAAAACCGTATCAAACATCGAAGTACCAAACATTTCAACAGTGATAGTCGTCACGCGACCATTAAATTGACCGGTTACTGTGGCAGTCCCCATTTCAGTATATTTAGTATTCAAAATATTAGCTTTATGTGTCGGACTTTTCATCAAAGCATCGTTTGTATCTTTTAAGTTTTCAAAATCAATCGCCAAGTTTTCCCCAGCATAAGCATAATCATAACCAGCGTTGTTTATAAATGTCCAAGGCGTTTTTCCTTGTGGAGAAGTATGTTCAAAATATTGATTTTTAAACATGTCTTGAGCTTTTGCATAAGCGGCTGCATTTAAATTATCATTTTCACTTAAAACCTTTAAATTATTTAAAGCCCTTTGATTATTAGTAAGATTTAAAATAGTTGAGTTAGAAGCTTCTGATTTTGCAAATACATTGAGGACAAAAATGCTAGTTATCAATAATGTTGCGGCAAAAGCAGTCAGAGACCATTTTTTAAGAGATCTAAAATTTCTTTTTTTGGATTTAATAATAGTCGTTGTTATTTCGCTGATTTGGTTTTCTTGTTTTTGTGATTCCATTTCCCACTCCTTATTTTTTACCGAATTAAATTATTATATCACAAAAAACAGCCCTTGTCAATAGCCTAAGGGATAAATTTGGTTTTTAAACCTGTTTATACATCCTTTACAGTAGTGGACGTGGCAGGGCTCGAACCTGCAAACCTACGCCTTATAAGAGCGTTGCTCTACCATTGAGCTACACGTCCATAAAAACTTACAAAAATATCTGAAATACTTTTCCAATCAATTTTATCATAATATTTACAACTTGACCAGATATAGTCTCTTCCAATGCAAGATGAGCATGAAATAGGTCCCGCTTTCTAATTGAATGATGAGTATGAAATGGGGCTAGTTA
>VFKW01000174.1 GCA_009885355.1 Candidatus Berkelbacteria bacterium | reverse complement strand
TAATTTTTTAGGAGATAAATGATTAATTTAATAAAATATCATCTCTATCTTTTGCAATTGGAAAATTATCAGTATTTTCGTTTTTTAAAGGTGCTTGTGAAGCGTGGTTTTTTGCCGCTGAAGTCGGGCACGAGGCAAAAATTGGTCTGGACAAATAAAGCGAAATTATTGATGATGATTAGTATTGCATTGCATCTTGGATTGGTTTTATTGATCGGATTGATTTTTGGAATGGTAGCAAATCTGTATGGCTGGCTTGTGATGGCACTTATTTTTGTGATTTTGAGTTTTGATTATTATGTTTGGTTTGGAGCGGCTTTGGTAGTACTTTATCCGATTGATGGATTGGTGAAAAAAATGGTAGTGAAGAAAGCTGGCGCAAAACTCGAAAGAATGAAAAATTTAAAAGTAATTGCGATTGCTGGAAGTTATGGCAAGACGACGATGAAAGAGGTTTTAAAATCGGTTTTACAAGAAGAATTTGAGACTTTAGCGGTGCCGGATAGCGTCAATACACCGGTTGGGATCGCTAGATTTATTGATCAAAGAGTTGATGAGGATACCAGAGTTTTGATTTTAGAAATGGGGGAGCATTATGAGGGGGATATTAGAGGATTGTGTGGGATGTTTAAGTCTGATATTGGGGTAATGACGGGGATAAATGAGAGTCATTTGGAAAGATTGGGCGATATCGGGGCGACGATAAGAACGATTTTTGAGTTGGCTTCGGGGATTGAAAAAGACGGTTTTTTGGTTTTAAATGCGGATGATGAGCGAATCAGAGAAAATTTTAAAAAATTTACAAAAGGGCAAGAATTAATTTTTTATACTAGTTCCGGGTCAGAGCTGGCCGGTTATAAAGTAAAAAATCATGTATTTATGACGGATGAATTGGTGAATCGTTTTGAGCTTGATAGTGGAGCTGATAGTCTGGGTAAATTTGATACCAAGATTTTAGGCGAATATATCATCGGAACAGTTGGTGCGGCGGCGATGCTTGCTTTGAGATTGGGTATGAGTCGCGATAAAATTGAAAAAGGGGTAAAAAATATATTACCTGTGAAACATCGTTTGGAGCCGATTATTAATAAAGAGCAAGATATTTTGGTGATCGATGATAGCTACAATGGCAATCCTGATGGAGTAAAAGAGGCGATTAAATTGTTAGCAAAATTTAAAGATCGACGAAAAGTTTATTTGACACCCGGACTTGTTGAAACCGGAGCTAGAGCAAAAGAAATACATGTGGAAATTGGAAGACAGCTGGGCAGGGTGGCTGATTTGGTGATTTTGATTGAAAATAGTGTGACGCCATTTATATCAGAAGGATTGAGGGCAGCTGATTTTGACAGTAAAAATGTGATCAGATTTAATAGTGCCAAAGAGGCGCATGAGTCTTTGGGGAAAATACTGAAACGTCATGATGTGATTTTGTTTCAAAATGATTGGGGAGACCAATACTTTTAGAAAAGCAAAAAGTAAATGGAAAAATGCAAATATCAAATCTCAAAGTATTTGAGCGTTGCACGTAAGCAGGTTAAATTTGGAAAATTTGAGGAGTGAATATGAAAAATATCGGAGTATTTTTTGGTAGTAGTAGTCCGGAACATGATATTTCGATTGTGACGGCGGAATTGATTATTGCGACATTAAAGAAAATGGATTATTTGGTAACTCCGGTTTATTTGACCAAAGATCGTCGCTGGTTGATAGGGGAGGAGTTTGGGGAGCTTAAATATTTTATCCAAACCAAAGGTGAGGTGAGTGAAAAGTCAAAACAAAATGAATATTTATTGCAGCTTGATGGAGCAAAGGGTAGGCTTGTTTTTATGAAAAAAGGATTGGTGCCTAAGAAAATCGAGATTGATGTGGCTTTTCCGGCTTTTCATGGTTCTTATGGAGAAGATGGGAAAATGCAGGGTTTGTTTGAGATGTTGGGTGTGCCTTATGTTGGTTGTGATGTTGCTTCTTCAGCCTTGACGATGGATAAGGCGCTGACAAAAATGATTTATAATCAAGGTGAAATTTTGACGACAAAGTTTGTTTCTTTTAGTAAGGATGAATGGTTGGATGGTAAAGAAGATATTATCAAAAGAGCAAAAAGTGAGTTGAAATGGCCGGTTTTTGTAAAACCGACGCATTTGGGATCGTCAATCGGGATTAAAAAAGTTGAAAATATGAATAATGATGATTTGCTTGATGCGGTTGAAGTGGGAATGTTTTATGATGATAAGGTTTTGATAGAGGAAGCAGTTGAGGATATGGCTGATTTGACTTGTTGTGTGATCGGGCATGGTGAAATTGAAGCTTCGATGGTGCAGGAATCTGTTTTTCAAAGTGAAATGTTTAGTTTTGATGAAAAATATTTGAAAGATGGCGGGGCACAATTGGGTAAAGCTGAAGGCGGGATTTTGATACCGGCGAATGTAGATAAAGAATTGACAGAAAAAATTCAAGAAATGTCAAAGAAGATTTATAGATTGTTTGGATGCAGCGGGATTGCAAGAGTGGATTATTTGTATGATCGAAAGACAAGACAGATTTTTGCAAATGAGATAAATACTTTGCCAGGGACGCTTTATCATCATTTGTGGAAAAAAAGTGGAATTGAAATTGACGAGTTGATTGAAAAATTGATCGGATTTGCTATGGAACGTCAGAATAGTAGCAAACAATTGACATATAGTTTTAAATCAAATATTTTTGAGCATTTGGGTTCTTGTAAATTGATGGTCGGAAAGTTGAATAATAAAAATTAACTAGAAAATATAAAAAAAGAGGGAAAATGGCTCTTCGGAAGGTTAAAAGTAGTAAAATTCGACGAAATCCGATGATTTTGGATAGAATGCAGAAAGAATCGGCGGCAATATATGTGCCGAAGTCTTTTATTAATTTTGTTTTAATAGTTGGATTGGTGGGGGGGTTGGCTTATTTTTTTGTGATGAGCAACTGTTTTAAAGTTAAGATAATTACTTACGAAGGTTCTGTATCAAATGAAGCAAAAACAGAGGTAGAGAAAATAAAAGGACAAAATATTTTTGCGGTTAATAATTTTAAGTTGTCCGATAGGATAAAAGAAGTGTACCCTCAGGCTTATAATGTGAATGTGTATAAGGGTTTGCCAGATGCAATTAAAGTGGTAGTGTCAGAAAGAACGGTAGCATTGATTTGGCAAACAAATGGTAAAAATTTTTTAGTAGATAAGCTGGGGATTGCTTTTCGGGAGGTTGGAGATGTTTCAACTAAAGAGGAGTGGAAAAAATTACCAATTGTTGTTGACACAACAAACTATGTGATAAAGCCTGGGCAAAGATTAATATCTTCTAGATTTATTGATTTTGTGAGTTATATTAGTGATAATTTCACAAAGGTTGAGGGTGTGAAATTGGTAAAAATTGAAGTTTTGGAAACTTCTTTTCATCCGATAGTGGTGACTGATTTGGGATGGAAGGTGTTGATGGACGGTAATCGATCGCCGCAATATCAGCTGGATGATTTGAAAAAGATATTGGATAAACATAAGGCTGAGATCAAGGAATATGTTGATTTGAGAACGGAAGGATATGGGTATTGGAAATAGTAAGCTGGTAAGCTAATAAGCAGTAAGAATTAAGAAATATAAGAAATAATTTATTGTTCGAGCCGAGTCGAGAACTGTTGAAGCTTCTCCACAGGAGCTTGCCCTGAGCGTTAGCCGAATGGGTCGAAGAATAAGTTAATAAGTCCCAAGCGGGCCACATAATGGCTAATAAGCAGTAAGGGTTTTATGGAAAAGGTTTTAACTAAAAATAAGATTTGGGAAGTGGGGAAGAGGGTTCGGGATCAGATCCTTGATCAAGTATTGGAAAATCGTGGTATTTTGCAAAAAGATAGAGATGATTTTTTGAAGCCGGATTATCAGAAAGGATTGCATGATCCTTTTTTGATGCTTGGGATGGATAAGGCGATTGATCGCATTTTGGAGGCGATCGAAAAAAAAGAGAAAGTGGGAATATTCGGGGATTATGACGCTGATGGAATCCCGGCGACGGCACTGCTTCGGGATATATTAAAAAAAAATGGACTTGAAATTTTTACATATATTCCAAAGCGATCTGAAGGTTATGGTATGAATAAGCGTGGGATTGATTATTTTTTTGATAATGGGATTAAGCTTGTTATTACGGTGGATTTGGGAATTACAGCTAAAAAAGAAGTGGAGTACGCAAAATCAAAAGGAATTGATGTAATAGTGACGGATCATCATGAGCCTATTGAAGAGTTGCTTCCTGATGCTGTAGCGGTGATTGATCCGAAGCAGAAAGACTGTAAATATCCGTTTAAAGAATTATCCGGGACTGGTGTGGCTTTTAAGTTGGCATGTGGATTGTGTCAAAAAACAGGTCTGATCAAGATGGATCAATTGAAATGGTATTTAGATTTGGTGGCGATTAGTACATTTTGTGATATTGTGCCTCTTATTGATGAGAATAGAATATTGGCGAAATTTGGATTGATTGTACTTGCAAAGACAAAGCGAATTGGGCTTCGGAAATTGTATGAAGCGGCGGCGATAAGTGTTGATGCGATGTCGCCCTACATGGTTGGTTTTGTGATTGGTCCGAGGTTAAATGCGCCAGGCAGGATGGGAGATTGTAGTAATTCGCTTGAGCTTCTTTTGAGTGAAAATGAGGACGAGGCGATGGGATTTGCCTTGAAATTGGAAGAAGCAAATAAGAGTAGGCAGGAAATTTTAAAAACGGTAATGCAAGAAGCCGAAGAAAAGGTGATAGATGGTAAATTATTTGACAAAAGAGTGATTTTGGTTACCGGCGAAGGTTGGCCGGAGGGAATTATTGGCTTGGTGGCAGGAAGATTGACCGAGAAATATACTCGTCCAGTTTTAGTAATCGGCCATCAAGATGGAATTGGAATTGGGAGCGCTCGATCGATTGATGGATTTGGAATCGTTGAAGTTTTAAATCAATGTCAAAATTTATTAGTAAAACATGGCGGGCATGCAAAAGCAGCCGGTTTGACTATTGAAACGAAAAATTTGGATGATTTTTATGACGCATTGTTGCAAATTGCACAAGATGGATTGAGTGAAAATGATTTGGTTGGAAAAGTGAAATGTGAGATGGAAATCGATTTTTCAGAGATTAAAATGAGTTTGGTTGATGAATTGGATAAATTGGAACCTTTTGGAATAGGAAATTTGAAACCGGTTTTTTATAGTAAAAATGTGATTTGCAAAGAAAAGAAATTGATGGGTAAAAACAAAGATCATTTAAAGTTGACATTACAAGCAAAGGGGAATACTTTTGAAGCAGTGATGTTTGGAAAGGGTGAAATGGATAAAATGATTTCTTTGGGCGATGAGTTGGAGATCGCATATACGATTGATAAAAACCAGTGGCAAGGAAATGTGAATTTGCAATTGAAGATAGTTGATTTGAGGGGGTATGGTGAAAGATAGTACGATATTTTTTTGTGAGCAATGCGGAGAAGAAAGTCCAAAATGGAGTGGAAAATGCTTAAATTGCGGGAGCTGGAATACTTTGGTTGAGATGAAAGGATTGGGGAAAAAATCGAGCAGCCGCAGCGGCTCGAGAGAAGATTTGGCAAAACCGGTGAAGATCAAAGAAATCGAGACGGGTAATTTTAGTCGAATGATAACTGGAATAGGGGAGTTTGACAGAGTATTGGGTGGAGGCGTGGTGCCAGGATCTTTGTTGCTTTTGGCAGGCGATCCGGGGATCGGGAAGTCAACTTTGCTTTTGATGGTGGCTGATCGGATGAAAAAGGTTTTGTATATTTCTGGTGAGGAATCGGCTCAGCAGATTAAAATGAGAGCAGATCGATTGGTAGTAAATAATCCAGAACTGTCGATCTTGTCAGAAACAAATTTGAATTATATAAATGAAATTATTAAAAAAGATAGGCCGGATTTGGTGATCGTGGATTCGATACAAACTATGTATGATGAGCAATTCCCTAGTACTCCCGGGAGTATTGTGCAAGTCAGGGAATGCGCTTTAAAATTACAGAAAACGGCAAAATCGAATAATATACCGATTGTTTTGGTCGGTCATGCCACAAAAGATGGGTCGATCGCTGGACCTCGGACTTTGGAGCATTTAGTAGATGCAGTATTTTATCTAGAAGGGGATCGATTTCGTGAGACGAGAATCCTGCGGGCAATTAAAAATAGGTTTGGTCCAACAGATGAGATCGGGATTTTTGCAATGGAAGGCTCAGGACTAGTCGAAATAATGAATCCGTCGGAATTATTTTTGGAAGAAAGAGTGAAGTCTCCTGGTTCAGTGGTGACGGCGACGATTGAGGGCAGTAGGCCATTTCTGGTAGAAATACAGGCTTTGACAACGACGACAGTTTTTGGTTATCCTAAACGGACTGCAAGCGGATTTGATGTGAATCGATTACAATTATTATTAGCCGTTTTGACAAATAAGGCAAAATTGCCATTACAAAACCAGGATGTTTATGTTAATGTAGTGGGGGGATTTCAATTGAAGGAGCCGGCAGTGGATCTGGCCGTGGCTTTGGCGGTAGTTTCATCTTTTAAAAATAAGTCGATCGGCGGGGATTTGTGTATTTTTGGAGAGTTGGGACTTTCTGGCGAAATACGTAATGTCCCTCAGGCCGAGAAGCGGTATAAAGAGGCTGAAAGATTGGGTTTTAAAAGAAGGCCGGAGGCTAAATCAATCGGGTCTATATTGGATAAAATTTTTAGTTAGAAGGAAAAATGGAATTGGGATTATCAACACAAAATGATTTTACGTTTTTTCTGATCGTTTTGGTTATTATTTTAGGCGCGTTAATTGCGACTCGAAAACTTCTAAAAGTGGAGTTTCCGTATTTTTTTATGGGTGTTTTGGGTGTGATTGTCGGTATTTTTATCGGAAATTTGGTTGGAAAATCTTTGGGTTTTTTACCTGGATATTATGGAAAGTGGTTGCCGATTATTATTGAAGTGCTAATAGCGGTGGCAATTTTTGATTTATTTATCGGGCAATCTAAATCAGTTGCAAAGTTTTTTTCAAACTGGCTTCGAGTGGAAAATGAAATTAGCAATATGGAAATTATTATTGATACTTCGGCTTTGATTGATGGGCGGATTGAGGAATTGGCTTCCACGGGGTTTATTTTTGGAAAATTTGTAGTGCCTAAATTTGTATTGTTGGAATTGCAAGCGATCGCTGATTCCGAAGATGATTTAAAGCGGGTAAAAGGGAGGAAGGGTTTGGATGTATTGGCGAATTTGCAGAGGAATCGTCAAGTGGATATTGAGATAACAGATGAAAGATTAAAAGATAAAGATAAAGTGGATAATAAATTGGTAAAAATTGCGTGGGAGAGGAAAGGGAAGATTTTGACAGTGGATTATAATTTGGGTCAAGTGGCTCAAATACAAGGGGTTGAGGTTTTGAATTTGAATGCTTTGGCAGTGGCAGTGAAACCGCAGCTTATTCCAGGTGAAAATTTATTGGTTAGAGTGGTTCAGAAAGGCAAGGAAAAGCATCAGGGCGTCGGTTATCTGGAAGATGGGACGATGGTAGTGGTTGATGGGGGTGATAAGTTCGTGGGAGAAGATATAGAGTGTTTGGTGGTAAGGATTTATCAGACGGCTTCGGGTAAGATGATATTTGTGGAACCGAAAAAGTAGTTAGTAGTTAGGGGATTAAAAAAATCTGGTTTAAGCCAGATTTTTTTAAAATGAGTGTTCAATTAGAGGCAGATTTGCGGGGTGGCTTTTTGGTTTTCGTTGTTGGAGCTATCAAGTGGACGGACTGTAAAACATTTAATTCCTTTTGGAAGTCCTGAGAAAGTGGCTTGTTGGTTTGATCCTGGTGAGGCGGTGAATTCTTCTTTTAGGGATCCAATCTGGATATTTGATTGAGAAAAATAGACTCGGACTTTGGCTAAGTCAATGTCAGACGGGTTGATCCATGAAATAGTGGCGGAATCGTCTTTTGCGCTACTCTGGTCAGGGTTTATAGTGGCATCACCAGGAGCAATTGTATCGCTGCCGACTTTGATGGAGATTGAGGTTTTTTCATTGCCGCCGTTATCAGTATTCACACGAGCGGAAAGATCATGGACACCGCTGGAGAGTTGGTTGGCGTTGTATGAGATTGTATAAGGGCTGGCGACAGCGGTGCCGATTTTGACATCATCGATGAAGAATTCGACATTTTCAATGGCGCCGCTGGCATAGGATGTTTCAGCACGGATAGCGAATATCCCAGAAACAGTAGCGTTGTTTGCAGGTTCTGATATGCTAATGGTCGGCTTTGAGACGTCTCCGATTTTACAATATTTGTTTGGGGCTGGAATATACATGCCGGCAGCTTCGGCCCAAGCACGGACAGGATTTTCCCAATTTGGATGATCTGGTAATTCGGAGTGAATGTTGGAAAATATTTTTTCTATAATTTGGTCTTCAGGCATATTTTTTGGAGCGAGAAGACTTTCGTTTGCACGGCAGACTTTGAGTTTTGTATGGATGCTATCTCGTTCTGTTGGAACTTGCCATTTGGCAAAAATATCTTTGATAAAATCTTTTGAGAATTCGTTTGGTAATTGGTTGGAGAATTTTTCAACGGTCAATTCTTGAATTTCCGGCGGGCGCCAAAAGTTTTCGACTGGCATTCCGGCGGATGCTGATTGCATGAATTGATGCCATATTGGGGCGGCGCCGATGGAACCGCCAGAAGGCGTCATTGGTTTATTGTTGTTGTTTCCTGCCCAAACAGCGGTGACAAGCTGGGGAGTGTAACCGACGGTCCAAGCGTCTTTGTAGTCATTTGTAGTACCGGTTTTGGCGGCGACAGGGCGATCAGATAGACTTAGGTTTTTCATAGTAAAACTAAAAGTTGGTTTTTTGGCATCTAAATCAGAAAGAATGCTGTTTATTTCATAGGCGACTTGGGGGTCAAGGACTTGTTTTTCATTTTTCTTTGGTTTGAATTCTTCGAGTACTCGGCCGTTGGCGTCTGTAACTTTCAGAATTGGAGTTGTTTTTTCAAGGGCGCCGTTGTTGGCAAAAACCGAGTAAGCAGTTGCGATATCTAATGGTCGGACTTCACCGGCACCGAGTGCGAGCGAAAGGCCATATCGACTAGGATCATTGAAAGTCGTAATACCCATTTCGGTGGCGGTTTCGATCATTTTGTCGATGCCGACGATGCCGAGCATCTTTACGGCTGGAATATTATAGGAATTACCGAGGGCTTTGCGAATTGTTACAGGACCGTGATAGCTGCCGTCATAATTTTTTGGGACATATTTACCAAAATCTGTTTGAAGGTCGAAAATGATCGAACCGGGATTATATTTACCTTGAAAACCTGTGGCGTAAACCAATGGTTTGATGGATGATCCAGGCTGTCTTTTGGCGGTGGCAACATTGAAGTTGCCATTGTTTTCTAAATTCCAATAGTCGATGGATCCAACCATGGCGAGGATTTGGCCGGTTTTTGGATCAATAGCAACTAGTGCGGCGTTGGAAGCATTGTATTTTTTGAGGTTAGGGATATTATCAGTAACCGCTTTTTCGGCTAAATTTTGCTTATCAGGATCCAGGGTGGTAATGACTTTTAGGCCGCCGCTATCGACGAGTCTTTCGCCGTATTTTTCAGTTAGAACCTCTTTGACATACATCACAAAATGAGGAGACTTGATGTTTTCCCGGCGTGGGATGAATTTGATCGGAATTGCTTGGGCGGCGGTTTTTTCAGCATTGGTGATAAATTTTTGTTGTTGCATGTATTTGAGGGTAATATTTCGTCTATCTTTTAATATGTCTTGGTGATTGTAAAAATATGTCGGTGCTTGAACTATTGAGGCGATGGTTGCAGCTTCATCCAGAGTCAGGTCCTTGGCATGTTTGTTGTAATAGAGTTGGCTGGCGGCATCTACGCCATAGGCGTTTGATCCATAAGGGATTTCATTGAGATACATGGTTAAAATATCTTCTTTGTTGTACATGATTTCAATTTCCATAGAGAGGATTAATTCTTTGATTTTTCTAGTTAATGTTTTTTCGTTGGTCAAAAGAGCATTTTTAACAAATTGTTGGGTAATTGTGGAGCCGCCTTGGGAATATTTTTTGTTGGTCAGATTTGCCAGAACGGCTCTGGTAATGGCTTTAAAATCAATGCCGAAATGACGATAAAAGTCTTTATCTTCGATAGCAACCGTAGCTTGGCGGATAGTTTTTGGCATCTGATCCTTGGTAATAACAGTGCGTTTAAAATCGCCAGATATGGTGTAGAGCTGGGTTTTGCCATCTCTAGCGTAGATTTGGCTTGATTGGGAGACATAGCGATGTTTAATCTTGCCAGGCGTTGGTAAGTCTTTGGAAAAATAGGCGAAAAGCAGAGCAAAACCAAAAAGGGCTATGAGTATAGAATATAGGGCAAAATTAAGCCAAAATCGCCAAGTAAAGAGTTTCTTTTTTTTGGCAAATTTTTTGAGTGTTTTTTGCACTTCTAGAGGATTTGTGAAGTTGTTTCGAAATTTCTTTTTGTTTTTCATATGTATTCTCCACTTTACATTATACAATATTGTAATAGAATTAGAAATGATAGGTATTTAGGAAAGGTTTAAGGCATGAATGAAGAAATTTTAAACAAAGGTGTGAGTGAAGTGATTGAGGAGAAGTCTCTTGTTAAACGACTTGGGGGGAATCGAAAGCTAAGAATTAAATTGGGTGTTGATCCGACTTCGCCTGATATTCATTTGGGTCATATGGTAGTAATTAATAAGTTGAGAGATTTTCAAAAACAGGGTCATACAATTATTTTTATCATAGGGGATTATACGGCCAGAATAGGGGATCCGACTGGGAAAAAGAAGACAAGGCCAATGTTAACAGAAAAAGAGATCCAGTACAATGCGAAGACCTATTTGAAGCAAGTTGGCAAGGTTTTGGATATGTCTAAAGTTGAGGTGGTAAAAAATTCAAAATGGTTTAATAAATTTAGTTTTAGCGATTGGCTTGATCTGTTATCTAATTTTACGGTCGCTCAAATCATGGAAAGGGATGATTTTTCAAAGAGATTTAAGGGCGGGATGGATATCGGAATGCATGAATTGATTTATCCGGCGATGCAAGCTTATGATTCGGTAATGGTCAGGTCTGATGTTGAACTTGGCGGAACAGATCAGAAATTTAATAATTTGGCAGGTAGGGATCTGCAGCGAAAAATGGGTCAAGTTCCCCAGGAAGTGATTACTGTGCCTTTGTTGGTTGGGACTGATGGGAAAGAGAAGATGTCAAAAAGTTTAGGAAATGCGATCGGGGTAACTGATAAACCTGAAGAGATGTTTGGAAAAGTGATGTCGATACCAGATGAGGCTATTTATAATTATTTTGAATTGGCTACGGATATTTCCCCAGGTGGTTTGAAAATAGTAGATAAAGAGTTGAAAGAAGGGGCAAACCCGCGAGATGTAAAGGCCCGGTTGGCATATTTGATCGTGGAAATTTATTATGATATTGAAGCGGCAGAAAAGGCATTGGATTATTTTAATCACACTATTCGAGATAAAAAAATACCGGATGATATTCCGGAAGTTAAGTTGTCGGATTTCTCTGGAACGATTGTTGATTTGATTGCTAAGGTTGAAAAAGAAATGAGCCGAAGTCAGGCCAGAAGATTGGTAGAACAGGGCGGAGTGAAAATTAATGAAGAAGTTGTGAAAGATCCGGAAGTGAAGGTAAAGCTCCAAGACAGGGCAGTATTGCAGACTGGGAAGAGAAAGTTCTACAGGTTAGTAGTTAAATAAGCTAGTAAGCTAGTAAGCTTGTAAGCAATAAGCCCCGAAGGGGCCCCGTTGGGGCTGGTAAGAATTAAATAGTAGGATAGCCACCGCCGGTTGGCGGGGTGCGGCCGCGGCGGGATAAGTCCCTAAGGGGCCACATAGTGGCTAGTAATTGAATGAGAAAAGGGCTTGGTCGGTTGCGATCCAGGCCTTTTTTAAAATTGGTTGGACAAAAATATTTTTAATAGTTGCGCCTTTGAGATTGAATTGTTTGTAATATTTGCCTTGTTTGTCTATAAGGGTAAGGCGGGCTGGTTCTGTGATAAAGAAATAGCTATTTTCTGAGCTTGTAGTAAGAGAAATGGGATTTTGCGGTTGCATTTTTGGCGAGGGGAGTTTGGTCAGAGGAATTTGGGTTAACCCTGATTTCTTAATTGCATAGACTTGTCCGTTTTTTTCAATCCCGTAAAGTATGCTGTCGATTGTTAGATTTGGTAATTCGGAAATTTCTTCATTTGGGGTGGAAAGATAGCCTGCTGCTTTGCCATATGATCCATTGGTTCCTAAAACATATTTCCAAATTTGATTTGTCTGATTGTCGAGTAGATATATATTGGTATTAAAATTGGCAATCGACGTAGCATTTTTCCATGGTTCGGTTGATTTAACTTCGGTTAATTGGTTTTTTGTCGGGATGTACTCTAAAATTTTTTGCCTTGAGGTTGTAATATAAAATGTTTTGGTACTGGTCGGACCAGCTATGGAAGAGATAACACCATCAGTTGAAGCAACTTTGATGGTTGAGGAAAGTTTTGATTGGTTGATTTGACCTTTGTAAATATTGGTCTGGCCAAAAGCATAGATGATGTTTTCCAAAATAGCAATTTTGAGGTTTTTTTCAGGAAGAGTAATTTTTGGGGACGGGATTGTTAAAGTTTCTGAAGAAGTCAGGGTATTGTAGCGAGATTCAGTCTGGCTCAATAGATCGGATTGTTGGGAGGTGAGTTTTTTATTGTCTAAGCTTTTGATGATTTCTTGTAAAATATTGATTGCTTCTTTATCAGAGGCGCTTTTGGCAAGATTGAATTTTGTTTGTAAAGAGGAAGTATCGATATTGTTGATTGGGGATGTATTATTTTTTTGAATGGTTTTTTTGGACTCATGCGGACGCAATTTGATAAAAAGGCTGATAATAAGGATAATTAATAAAATGCCGATGATAGTTGGATATCGGGGTAGTTTTTTTAGATTTAAGGAATGAAGGCGGGAATAATGGTTTATTTTGACGTTAGGGGATGATTCTTGGGATTTTTGAAAGGCAGGAAGTTTTTTGCTGAGTTTTTGAAGTGCCGGCAGTATCGGCTTTAGGATAATGGATGAATGTTTTAATTTTTGAAGGATTTTTTTTTCTTTTGTCCAATGGTAAATTGATCGAGCGTTTTTTTTGCAGCTATGATGAGTTTTTTTCAGAGCCGGTTTTAGGCTTTTTTGATGGAAAAGTCTTAATCGGCGGAAAAATGAATCGTTGAGTTCATCTAGATAGATGCTTTCCGGAGCGCTGGAAAGGGGTTCGTTTGCAATATCTTCCTTGGTGGTCGTTTCGATGAGTAGAACATTTGTGTCAAAAATTTTTTCTTCACTTAGGATATGGGCTAATTCGATGGAGGCGTCTTCAATGGAGTTTAACTCAATTAATTGTCGCAGTTCTTTTTTGTCGATGTGGGAAAAAATATTTTGACTGGCGATCAGGATGACATCATTCTTTTCAAGCGGTCCGCTGGTTATGTTTGAAAAAGTGCAGAGAGGGTGGATGTCTTCATTTTCGTCGTTGGTTTCTGGGGTGATGTTGATCATTTTGCCATCGCGAATGAGTAGAGCATATGATTTGCCGACACAGGTGAGGTGAATTTCATCTTTATATATAAGGGCGATGAGGCCGTGGAGGTTGCCGATCCAATCGGTTTGTCCTTCTTGGGTATAATTGGCTAGGATATCATTTGTTTTTTTAAGAGATAATTCAAAATTTTCAGCTACATCGGTGTGTGTGCCGCGAAAATATTCACGAGCAGTGGTGTTTATAATACTGTGGCCGATCTGGCTGACGGATTGTTTTGTATCAATTTCGATAAGTGAAAAAAGGCAGCCGGAATAGCCTTCTTTTTCTTCTGAGGAAGGGTGGATCTGACAGGTCAGAAAACGATCTTTGGGTAGTTTTTTGGTTGTGATTCGTTGTGTTTTCAGGGCATAAACCATGAAAAATCCCTCCAATAGATCTATTATAACATATTTATTTGGTCGGAGTAGTCAGACTCGAACTGACGACCTCTGGACCCCCAGCCCAGCGCACTACCAACTGTGCTATACCCCGAACGGAGAAGTATTTAGTATTAAGTATATAGTATTAAGGGCGTGCGCGCCGAGGTTATTTTTTCTTAATACTTAATACCTGATACTTGATACTTTGTCATGTCCTAACAGCCTGAAGACAAATTGGCCCTCGTATATATAATAAGATGTCCTGTCATTGTCACCACGGTGAAAATGAACGCAGACTTCAATATAATGAAGTGTTGACCCAAAATGTAATCAGGCCTAGAATCCCTGACGGGATCAATGTTAGGACTATGGTTATTATATTTGTTTAGAGGGTTTTTTTCAAGCTAGACGATGATATTTACGATGGCTGAAATGATGGAGCTGAGGATTTGCGGGAAAAACATAATCAGCGCGATGACAGCAAATATGAAAAAATAGGAGTTGGCTTCGATTTTCTCATAAGTTGCGTCCGGAAGTATGGAACGGAGGATTTCGGCGCCATCAAGTGGAGGCATTGGAATGAGGTTGAATACGGCTAGAGAAACATTGATAAAGACAATTTGTAAGATAATTTCAAAAAAGATACTGCTGGATGGAATCAAAAATCGGATGAGCATGGCAAAAATAATGGCGATCAGAAGATTGCTGATGGGGCCGGCTAGGGAAGATAAAAGAAGATGTTTTTTGAAGTCTTTGAAATGTCGGGGATTGATGGGAACTGGTTTGCCCCAGCCGAAAACCGGAACACTTAGACCAAGAGTCCTTAGTATAATAAGAACGACGAGCAGGGTTGTGCCAATCGGGTCCCAGTGGGCGAGGGGATTGAGGCTTATGCGGCCTTCCGTTTTTGCGGTTGGATCGCCGAGGCGATTTGCGACCCAGGCATGAGCCATTTCGTGGACGGAAAAACTGAAAAGAATAGTTGCTAGTAATATGATTAGGGAATATATTTCATAAGGCATTGATTTTTTTCCTTTGATTTGTTATAATTATTTTGTTAACTTAATTTTCTTATCGTATATAATATATCAGAATATAAGATTTTACTCAATGGAGGAATAATGTTTTGCCAAGCTTGTGGAAAAGAACCAATTAAAGCAGGAATCGGAAGACATTTGCATTCGGGCAAATGGCGCCATCGTGGTCCTGAAACAAAAAGAACAGTCAAGCCAAATCTACAAAAGTGGAATGGTTTTGTGGTATGTACTCGTTGTATGAGAACTATGAATAAGGAAGCGGCAGTAGCTAAATAGTAGCTGGTAGTTAGTAGTTGGGAGTTAGGGGGGCGGTCTGACGACAGGTTTAAATTAAAAATTGATTATAACAAAAACCCCGCCGTGAGGCGGGATTTTTGTTTTTTTTGCTTCAGGTAATGATTAAGCAGTTTCTTTGCGTCGTCCGCGTTCTGCTTCGAAACATTCTGCGCAAAGGACGTTTTGAGGGTCTCTTGGTTGGAATGGAACCTGACCAGCCTTGCCACAGTTTTTGCAAGTGATGTCATACATTCTATCGCTAGAACGTTTTTCATCTTTGCGGTTTTTGCGGCATTCTGGACAGCGGGTAGGAGCATTAGAAAAGCCTTTTTCTTCATAGAACTTTTGTTCACCAGCGGTCCATATGAAGTCTTTTCCACAATCCTTACAAGCGAGTGTTTTGTCTTCGAACATTTTGTACCTCTTCGAATTTTTTCCTAGGGTGTCGACCTTTTTCCCTGGGAGGCAATGTGTTTTCTCTGCCTCTGAGGGTTATTGAACCTATTCAAGATATATTCTGGCAGCTGCATCAGATTTTCTCTAATTCGCTCCTAGAATGTATCTTGAACAGGTTCGTGGTTTAGCCTCATTTGTAAGAATTTGGATTACCATTTTCAAGCTCAAAGAGCTAAACTACTAACCAACACTATAATAACACAAGTAGTTTAATAAGTCAATCTATATATGATTAAAATAGGGGTTTTAAGAATGAGTTTTTCGTAGTATTATGAGTTTACGATGAAGTACAAAGAATTGTTAGAAAAGCAAATCGCAAATGATCGATTGCATCACGCCTATGTGATCACGGGCAAATATTTTGATTGCGAAAAATTGATGACGGACCTGGTGGGGATCGTTGGATCTTCAAGGGAAGATGTTTTAAAGGTTAAAGGGGATACTAGTATTTCGATTAATGAGATAAAATCTTTGAAACGAGAACTTGGTTTTGCCCCATTTAATAGTTTGAGAAAAATTGCTATAATTGCACCAGCAGATCTTTTGACAACAGAAGCGC
>VFKW01000178.1 GCA_009885355.1 Candidatus Berkelbacteria bacterium | reverse complement strand
GAACATCTCCCCATACCTTTTTCCAAGAAACCCGGTGGAATTTGTGATGCTGCTAAAGAAAAATCTATATTAGTTCCCTCAACAGCATTCACTAAAATATAGGGTAATACTCGGAAATCATCGCTTCTTAGATATGGCCATAATACTGCCAGTGCCTGAATAAACACTTTACTCAGGTCAAACGGATCTCTTTTATTTCTTGACATACATTCCCTCCTATAGCAGCCATTCAGTCGATCAGATATAAACTTTATACCATATATATCAAAGATGTTCAAGATAGTTTGATAAAAAAAAGCCCCGAGTGAACGGGGCTAGGAAATCTACAAGTCGATTATTCGGCTTGCATAATAAATGGTATCTGGCGGATGACAGCAATATCTGTAACACCGATTTTTGTCAGATCAAAAATGATCTGGTATTCGATGTTCTTCGGAACATATGCAGTCATACTAATCCATCCAGCGGTGGTTACCAAAGAGATTGTTGCGCCTTTGAGTCCGCCTAGGATCTTGGCGGCAACCTCGATTAGGCTCTCAGGGACGTTGGCTTCGATCCTGACATATTTATCTGCCAGAAGGGTGCCTTTGACCATGGCGACAAAGTGGTTGATGTATTCGGCCTTCTGCTCGTTTTTCAGCGAGTCGGGATTGGCCACGATTGCCATGTTGCTCACCATGATAGTCTCGATGATTTTGAGATGGTTTTCCTTCAAGGAATTGCCGGTCTCGGTCACATCGACGATTGCTTGAGCGCCATAAAGCACTTTGTGCTCGGTGTTTCCCCAAGAACGAATGAGCTTTACCTTCTTGTGTTTCGAGCGAAAGTAGCGACGCGCGAGCTCATAATATTCGGTGGCAACGACAGTCATAGGGGGAATGTCATTGACCGATGTCCAGTCGGAGTCCTCTGGTACAGCCAGAACGATTCTGACGGGGCGATCGGCTGATCTTCCGACAGGGATAGTCATAAGCTCAACGAGAGGAAGATCGTAGTTAGCCAGCCAGTCCTGGCCGACCGGAGCAACGTCAAAATAACCTTGCTCGAGATAAAGAGGAATTTCCTGAGGGCGCTGAAGGGTGACTGATTCGATCCACGGGACATTAGTGGTTCCCTTCTTGGTTCGCCCACTAAAATCAACCTCCAGTCCGATCTTACAAAGAAGATCGGCAAACCAGTTGCCCATCGATCCATCAGGACCAACAATTCTAATAGCGTTTTGGTTAGTGTTATCCATTTTTCCATTTCCTTTCTATACCGTCTGATCTGGTAAAGCAGGTCATTGCTCCAGTGTGGCAAACCGGACCAGTCGGTTTGGCCATTATGAGCAAAGTGTCCGAATCGCAATCAACCAGAATCTCTTTGACGAGCAAAAAGTTCCCAATTGTTTCGCCTTTCGTCCACAATCGTTTCTCAGTTCTCGACCAGAAAGTAACCTTTCCAGTCAAGCGCGTTTTATCAAACGCTTGTTTGGTCATGACGCCGGCCATCAGGACTTTTGCGGTCTTATAATGTTGGATGACAACCATAAGAACCGGCACGTCGTTTGCAGTAATTTTTTCGAAATTCAGAACCATTTTCATCTCCTTTTTAAGGTACATTTCCCCATAGTACCAAATAATTTGGTACCAAAAATCCGCCTTGTGGGCGGATCTGGGGTCATCAATTTGATGTTGAAAGATACGTTAAAAAATCTTCAATGTATCCTTCAAGGCAAGCTGATAGCCCCCGCAGCCATGATGAAGCCAGTTATTTACTCGTGCAATTGTCGCAGATGATACACCGGTTTGTTCTATGATTTTACGAAAAGTAACACCCTCTTTTAATAGTTGGGCAACTTTATATCGGTTGATCGCTTCTTCGAGTTCTTCCATGGTCAAAACATCGCGTAAAAATAACGCAATTTCTTGTTCGTCACTAAGTCGTTTTATCGACTGATAAAACTTCATTGCGTCTTTTGTCATAAATTGTTTTTCGATATTTCGTTCCATGATTTCCTTATTGCTTTATTAGCTTAATGCTTTAATTCATTAAACCACAAATAAATAAACTTGTCAAGTGTTTTAAAAGTATAAGGATAAAATTTGAAATTATTATAGTTTGGATATTGAATATTTATGTTTTTTAAATTTGTTTTAAATTTTAAATTTTAAATTTATAATTCGTTCTACGCTTTCTTTGTTTTTCTTCGGTTCCTCCAGATAAATAAAAATCGTCTGCACATACATATTTCCTCTTATTATCAATTCTAATCCGGAAGTTGTTTCTTTAATTTTTATATTTTTTTGGCTGCTTCCGGCTTTGCATTGCTTGATTATTCCCAGTGAAATTTTCCGGATTTCTGGCCGTTTATCTAAAAATTTCGCCAGATCATACGCCGCATCGATAACAGTTGTGTGGCTACCGCTAAATTTTTTGCCTGCTAATTTTTTTGACATTTTTACTCCAGTTAGATAATATCATAGTTACTAATCCAAAAGTATAAAAATGTTATATAATAGTACTATAAAGGAGTTATAATGCAAAAAATTGATCTTAAAAAACAATTCAAAGAACTTTACAATCCCTCAGTAAAACAGATTTCGACCATCGACGTTCCTCAAATGAACTTTTTAACCTTGGAGGGTAAAGGCGATCCAAATAAAAAAGATTTTGCCGACTCAATCCAGGCGATGTATCCACTTGCTTACACTATCAAATTTGATTTCAAGAAAAATAAAGATATCGACTTTTCCGTCATGCCGCTTGAAGGCCTGTGGTGGGCAGACGATTTTAATGATTTCGATCCCCAAAATGGCAACAGAGATAATTGGAAATGGAAACTCATTATCATGCAGCCGGATTTTGTCACAAAAGAAGACTTTGAAAGAAATCTTCAGATCGTCAAGCAAAAGAAAAAACTTCCATTGCTTGAAAATATCAAATTCGAATCGATCAAAGAGGGCCAATCCGCCCAACTGATGCATATTGGACCATTTATTGAAGAAGGCCCCAATATTCAAAAAGTCCATGATTTTATCAAACAATCCGGCGGTAAATTATCCGGCCACCATCATGAGATCTATCTTTCAGATCCTCGCCGCACCGCCCCAGAAAAACTAAAAACCATCATCCGTCAATCATTTGAAAAATAAATACCTATATATTTACTAGATATGAAAATAATTATATAATTAAATTATATTAAAAAGGAGGAAAAAATGTTCTCATCAAAAAGAAATAAATACGCTTTATTAGCAATCTTTATGGTTGTAGTTGTCGGAAGCGCTTCAGGTTATTATTATATGAATTCACTTGTGATCAGTGCCGATCAGAAGCCGGTAGTTACTGAATCGAGTCAGGAAAAAACCGAAAAAGTCGAAAGCAAGCTATTGCCAGCCCAAAATGAACTTTTGGTCAAATTTAAATCAACTACCGATCAGGCCAAAAAAGACAAATTTTACGCCAAACACGGCGCCAAAGAAAAATCTGAGATTAGCCAAATCGGCGTCAAGGTAATCACTTTGGACGCAACCGATCCAGAACAAAAAGCCAAAGAGATCCGTGTTTCCGATGCCGATAGTATCGAATACATTGAACCAAATTTTACCTATGAATCCTCAGCTACACCTAATGACCCATATTATGCATCAAGCCAATCAAGCTGGTTTACTGTTGCCAATGCACCAGCTGGGTGGGACATCACTACGGGTGAGGGCTCAATTATCGCCGTAGCAGACACCGGAGTGAACCCAGCTCATCCTGATCTAGCCGCAAAATTACTACCAGGCTACAATTTCTTTGACAATAACACAGACTCAGCGGATGTTTATGGACATGGTACACCTGTCGCAGGAGTTTCATCCGCCATTTCGAACAACACCGTTGGAGTTGCGGGCTCTTCATGGAACAGCCAAATTATTCCAATTAGAATCTCAGCTCCGACAGGATCAGCATACACTTCAGCAATGGCCAACGCTATCACTTTTGCTGCAGATCATGGGGCGGCAGTTGTAAATCTTAGCTTTGGAGGACCTTCTCCTTCTGTTGCTCTCCAAAGTGCTGTTGACTATGCTAAAACAAAAAACGTCATCGTGGTTGCATCTGCTGGAAATTATAGCTCGGAGGTAATTCAATATCCAGCCGGGCTTACAGGAGTAATTGGAGTTTCAGCCCTAGAACTAAGTACCGGTTTCACGTCTCTAACTAGTTATTCGACATATAATACAGCAGTTGATGTTTCTGCAACCGGTTGTCTGTACTCTGCCACTATGGGTGGTAGTTATGGCAGTTTTTGCGGTACCTCAAACGCTGCCCCTGTTGTTACTGGGTTAGTCGCCCTTATGAAGTCTGTTAACCCTGCTCTTACTGTACAACAAGTAACCGACTATCTAGCTCAAAATTCTACTGATCTTGGTACAGTCGGCTGGGATAAATATTTCGGCTGGGGTCGGATAGATTATGGCAAAACCTTAGCAGCTGTCAAATCCGGCGTATTGCCAATTCCTACAAATGGCACGCTTACAGGTAAAGTCAAGGATGCAACAGGCATAGCTCTTGCTGGTGCAACCGTAAAAGCCTCTTTATCAAGTGTCGAAAAAGCATCTGTTGTTACTGGTGCTGATGGCTCATATACATTTTCTCTAGCCCCAGGAAGCTACAGTGTCGCTGCCAGCGCTCCAAATTATTCCAATACTACAAATACAGCTATCGTCGATTCTTCTTCTGTCAAAACTCTCGATCTCACTATGACCATCCTGCCTGCTGCCGATACCGTTGCGCCAACTGTTTCCATTTCATCCCCAGTTGTCGGAGCCAGTGTCAAACTCGGTACCAAACAAGCAATAAATGTCACTGCCTCAGATAACTCTGGCAAAGTCGCTAAAGTCGAGTTCTATATTGACGGCAAATTAACAAACACAGATACCGCCTCTCCATTTTCATACACCTGGAATGTCAACAGAAAACTAACCGTCGGTGCTCACACCATCTCAGCCAAAGCCTACGACGCCGCCAACAATAGTGCTACTTCCTCAATTAATATAAACATCACAAAATAATAATTATTGATCAAAAATAGCCTCTTTCTGAGGCTATTTTTTGTGTTAGAAAATTATCTGAGCATATCTGTTTAAAAAAATGTTAGTATTGTATTAAACGGCTTAATATCAAAAACGTGCACCTAATTGTTTAATATTTCTTTAATTATTATATATTTGATTGGCTTTATAAAATGGTCCCAACTGCTTCAATAATCGGATTCTTCGG
>VFKW01000059.1 GCA_009885355.1 Candidatus Berkelbacteria bacterium | reverse complement strand
CATCCTGAGCTTGCCGAAGGATCTAGCGAGTTCACCGAGCGGTTCTCGTTAATGCGGCTGACACCTAGATTCTTCGTCTGACGACTCAGAATGACAAAATAGAACATATTGCTGACTAATTAAGTGGAACATTTAGCTGACTTGCAACATGCAATGATGAGGCGGGTTTTTTTAGTGGTTTTTAAAATATTGTTGAGTTGGGAGAATTTTTGGGTGAGTATTTGGGACTAATATTTGTGTATAAAAAATAGCAGCCCGGGGGGCTGCTTGGAGAGGGTGATTGATTTGGTTTATAAGGCGTTGAAGCCGATGTCGGTGCGGTATATTATGCCATCGAAATGGATTTTTCCAATTCCGTTGTAGGCTGTCTTCAGTGCTTGCTCGAGATCTGCTCCAGTGGCGACTACACTGAGGACACGACCGCCGTTGGTCACAAGTTCACCATCTTTGATGGCAGTTCCAGCGTGGAAAATATGCGAATCATTTGACTCGGCCTCTTCAATGCCGGTGATGACCATGCCTTTTTCGTAATCGCCTGGGTATCCGGCTGAGGCGGCGACGACGCAGGCGGCGGCGCCGGATTTCCATTTGGCTGGACGGGTTTTGATGATTGTTTCAGTTGCTGCACTATATAGCAGTTCAGCCAGATTTTCATCCATCATGGTCATTAATATCTGTGTTTCTGGATCGCCAAAGCGAACGTTGAATTCCACGACATATGGATCAGTAGGCGATCCTTTTAGTCCGGCGTAGAGACATCCACAAAAAGGCATACCGATTCTTGCCATTTCACGCAGAGTGGGCGCAAAAATGCGTTCGGCGACGAGATCTGCATAGGCAGCATCGAAGTGAATGATCGGGGTGACCGTTCCCATTCCACCAGTATTTGGGCCCGTATTACCTTCGCCGATCGGTTTGTGATCTTGAATAGCGAAGGGGGAATATACAAAGCGGGTGCCATCGCAGATGGCAAACATGGAACATTCCGGTCCTTCGAGGAAGTCCTCGATCAGGATCGTCGGGCCGTATTTCTCTGTGAACTCATCGTAAGCCTGTAAAGCTTCTTCTTTGCTGTTACAGACGGCAACACCTTTACCGAGAGCAAGCCCGTCGGCTTTGATGACAATCGGGTATTTGACACCATCGAGATAGGTCTCAGCAGATCTACGATCATTGTTGCCTATAGGCATTGCCCGAGCAGTCGGTACACCAGCTTCTGTCATGATCCTTTTTGCGAAAACCTTTGAGCTTTCGAGCTGGGATGCGCCCGCTGATGGTCCGAAAGCTGGAATGTTTTTGCTTTCCAACGCATTGGCTAGTCCCATTGCGAGTGGATCTTCCGGGCCTATAATGACTAAATCTACTTTTAGGTCCTTGGCTAATTTGACTAAACCATTGATATCTGTTGCTGATACATCGTGACATGTTGCCAGTTTCTCAATCCCGGGATTACCCGGGGCGGCATGAATTTTCGTAATCGGGTCATCTTGTCGTAATTTCCAGGCTATGGCGTGCTCACGAGCACCTGATCCAACGATCAAAACATTCATTTGTTAATATTCCTCCTTGCACTTTTTGTGCCTGGTTATTATATGATGAAAATTTTGATTTGTAAAGACGATAATATGGTATTGACTAAAATTTATATATAAGGTAGAAATATAGTTAGAATGCTAGGAAGGGGAAGCTTGTAAATGAAAAAAATTTTAGTATTTGCTTCAGGTTCGAAGGATGGAGGCGGTTCCGGTTTTCGCGTGTTGGCTGACGGTTGTAAAAATGGTGCGATAGACGGTAAAATTTGCGCCGTTGTGTCGAATCATGAAAATGGGGGAGTGCGGCATAAGGCGGATGATCTCGGGATTATGTTTGAGCATTTTTCCGGACCTTATGATACGGCCGGATATGCTGCGATTATTGAGAGGTATAACCCTGATTTAATCTGCCTTTCGGGTTGGTTGAAGAAAGTTACAGGATTGGATCCTCGAAAAACGATCAACATTCATCCCGGGTTATTGCCGTTGACAGCGGGGATGTATGGGCATTTTGTCCATGAGAAGATGATTGAGGCCTGTAACAACGGTGAGGCCACTCATACGGCGGTTACGATGCATTTTGTAACCGAGCAATATGATGAAGGTCCGATCATTTTCCAGCATGCACTAAAAATACAGTTTCATGACACACCTGATTCGCTTGCTGAAAGTGTGAATAAGCTTGAGCATGAGTGGCAGGCAACTATTACGAATCTGGTTTTACAAGGTGAGATTTCTTGGGACGGATCTGATCCTCAATCTTTACGAGTTCCAAGCAAATATCGTTTTCTTGATCTTAAGACTACATTAGTGTAGTCCGCGCGGGGAAGGCTTGTTTGGATAAATTTATGCCAAATAGTCGAACCCCGCTTTTTTTAATAATTACTTTTTTCCGTAGCTCAAGCTTTAGCTTGTTTTTTGCGACGGCAAGCTAAAGCTTGAGCTACAATTAGTTACATGGTTTGAGATCAGGCGGCTATTTTTTGTTCTTCTATTGCATAGTTAGCCTTAGTTTCTATTTGCTGATTTAATGTTTCGAGTAGGCCGACTAATTGTGAGGTTAGATTTGGATTCATGTTACGGAAATTGTTTGGATCATTTATAAAACTGGCGATAATTTTGGGAAGATCATTAAGAGCTTCCTCCATATTGGAAGCGCGATCATCTTCTTTGGGTAGAAATGAGCCGTTTTGCAGGATTGCTTCTGTGATTTCGTTGATTTCTTCTGGAAGTCTATGTTCGATTACTTTTTGGAGGATTTTAAGGTTATCGGTTGGGAATTCTGGGATATCTTTGTTTATGCTTGTATCGGACTGCATCAATGAAATATTTTCTATTTCTTCAAGCTCCCCAGGGTCAAATTGGCTTGTAAGTATGGTTTCGATTTCAGCTAAGGCATTTTTGATTAATTCTGGGAAACCATAAATTGTGAATTCCTTTAGCTCATGTACTTCTTGATTCATAGTTTCATTTGGCATTTTTAGCTCCTTTGTTTTTTGATTTATAAGTTTATTGTACTCCTGATTTATTTTAGATCAAATATATTTATTGTTTTTTGATCTCTTTATAAGGGTTGACTCGAAGTGGTTTTTATAGTAGGTTCAAGCTAGCGATTTCTTTTTATAAGAGCTATCTGCTCTTTTACATAAAAATATTCTGAATGACTGTTATGAAGGGAGTGTGTAATTTGGGAGTTAATATTGTACCGTTTTACCGGCTTGAAGCCGATGGTACAGAAACTTGTTTTGTCGTTGAGACAAAGCTGCCGCTTGATGACGGGCAAGTATTGGTTTTAAGACGAAAGATTATGTCTTATTTTCAATATTTACCTACTCATGTGGTGACCGAGATGCCTAGCCTTGTAGGCAAGGATATCGGAATGATCGGGCCTCGATTGTCAATCGAGACTTCTACTAGTTCTGGTGCGGTGGAAATTTTAAGACATGTTAGTGATTCTATGATCCGACGTGTTGAAGTATTCCGCCGTTACCGTATTCCACGTGGGGTGGACATGGCTACATTTCTCGATGCGAGACGAGATAGGGTACAGGAATGCATTTATGATGCGATTCCTCGGAATTTGCAAGCGGGGGGAATTGTTCCACCGGTTGTAACTATCCCATTTTTGCGAGAAGGAATCAGGTCGGTTGAAGATTTTTGCGCAGCTGAGGGTTTGCAATTTGGCGATTGGCATATGAACAAAATTGCCGAAATCTACTCGAAGCTTCAGAAGAATCCGACTGATTCGGCGATTTTACAACTTGCTCAGGTGTGGTCTGACCATTGCTGGCATATCATCTTCTTTATGACGAGGTTTGTCATTGATGGAGTTGAGCGGCCATATACCTTAATTGATGCGTTAAAAGAACCATATAATGCAAGACTATTAGTTAAAGGTGACAATACGCGAATTGGGCCTGGCGATAATGCCAGTGCGATTGTCGGCTATACGGTGCCGACATTATTACCTGTTAATCCGGGACATCCGAGTATTTACGATATGTTCCCTGTGACTCTCCATATCCATATCAGTGCAGAAACGCATAATTTTCCTGAGCACGAAGAGCCTTATCAGGGTTCAGCGACGGAAATTTTGGGTGAGCTGCGAGATGGATTGGGAACAGGCAAGTGTTCGCTTGTTCAATTTACCGGGTGTGGACGCGTAGTCGGTAGTCTTCGTTTCCCGAATGGCTATCGGATACCTGGGGAATTTATTGCAGGACTTCCATACACTTATCGAAAAGACAAGGCAACTCCAATGGAGATTGTTTTGAAAGGGTTACAGGGTTGGCAAGACGCCGCAAATGCGGTTGGCAAGCCTTGTACTCATGGGTTCTTCTTTTCAGGGGCTGTTTGGCGACCTCGTCGAAATAATAAAGGTGAGATTGTCCTTGAGCGCATGGAGTCAATGAAGCAGGTTGGTTTTGGCTCCGCTGGAGGTGTAGTTCGAGAGGATCAGGCTGAAAAAGATCAGCCACAAGTAGGAATGAAGATTGTTCGAATTGGAGGTCCGGCTTATCCGATCGGGTATGGAGGAGGATCTG
This sequence comes from Candidatus Berkelbacteria bacterium, assembly GCA_009885355.1. Classification (GTDB taxonomy): domain Bacteria; phylum Patescibacteriota; class UBA1384; order VFKW01; family VFKW01; genus VFKW01. The sequence continues at coordinate 6,872 of VFKW01000059.1, read as the reverse complement.
GTTCAAGTACTCTGACCGGAGATAATAAAACAGGTTTTGATGTGAATGCTGTTCAGCGCGGCAATGCCGAGATGAAGCGGCGTGTTATATCTGTTTATGAAGCTTGTTTTGCTCTTGGTTTAAAAACGCCGTTTGCGTCCAATCATGACCAGGGTGCGGGCGGTATTGCCAATTTGTTAACCGAGTTAATCGGTCGACAAGGCGGTAGAATTTATCTGGCTTCTGTCAATCGAGGCGATCCGACAATGTCAGATAAGATGGTTTGGGTTTGTGAGTACCAGGAAGGTATGGGTGTTCTGGTGTTGGAATCAGATTTGCCTATGCTCAAAACTATTTGCCAACGTGAGAATTGCCCACTTGAAGAAGTAGGTGAGATCACAGGGGACGGCAAGCTGCTGGTATTTAGTCAGCGGGATAATGCGGAAGTGTTGGCGGAGAATAGCGAGCCTATTATCGAATTGGATCTCGTAGATATTTTGGATAAAGGCCATACTTTTACTCGCAGCGATACGACGCCAGAGATTATTCGATTACAGGTCAATATTCCTAGAAGCATGACTTTTGAAAAAGCGGTAAGGAATGTTTTTCGTCGATCTGAGGTCGGCTCTAAGGAATGGATTACTCGATTGGTTGATGGAAGTGTCAGTGGTTTGGTGGTATTAAATCAGTACTGCGGGCCTTTTTCGACACCGATCAATGATTGTTCGATGGTGGCTCTCGGTTATGAGAGCGATCAAGGTGCGGCGGCGTCGTTTGGTGTTCATCCGTATTTAACTACTCTAGATCCGGCAGCAGGTACTCGTTGGTCTCTTGGCGAGGCGTATACGAACCTGATGAATGTTGCAATCGATGAATTTGAGCTAATTAAATTCATTTGTAACTGGATGTGGCCGGCCAATCTGAAAGAGCCTGACGGCGAATTGGCAAGATTGGATATGGCAGTTTGTGCTGCCAGAGATGCTTTACTCGAGTTGGCAAGTGCCATTTTTGGCGGTAAGGACTCGAGTTCGATGGCGACTTGGGTTGAGGGACTTTTGATAAAATCACTGGAAACGGTGGTATTTACCTCTATTGCCCCGATTCGGGACGTCAATTGTCATGTAACACCAGATATTAAGTATCCAGGCGAGAGTGTTTTAATCCATTTGGATATCGCTCAAGGAAAAAGGCGATTGGGTGGATCATCATTTGGTCAGTCTCTTGAACAATTGGGCGACTGGGGGCCGGATATGGACGATTCAGCTGTGCTGAAGAGGTCTTTTGTTGCGGCTCAGTATCTTCTTAAGAATCGATTGTATAGTGCTGGCCATGATATCGGTTCGGGTGGATTAATTACGACTGTTGCCGAGATGTGTTTTGCATCCGGTTGTGGGGTCACTCTTGATACTTCAGGTAAGACTGATGTTTATGCTGAGTATTTGGCAGAGGAATTAGGATATGTAATGGAGTGTCCAGATCAGAATCTGAAGCAAATATTACAAAAACTTAATGATGACGATGTTCCTCATCGGGTAATTGGGCAGACGATGGCTCAGCCTGTGATAAAAGTATTCCATAATGGGCAATCGGAACTTGATTGTTCAATGGATGATTTGCGTCGTGATTGGGAAATGACTGGCTATGAGCTGCGAAAGCTACGAGTTGATTCTGATTGTGCTAAAAAAGAATGGCGTAATACTCGAAATAGACGCAAGCCTGTTTATCGTATCGGTTTCACTCCGAAACCGACTGCTCCAGAGATTCTGATTCGTAAGCCGTTTAAGGCGGCGGTAATTCGCGAACAGGGATCCAACGGGCACCCGGAATTGATTTCGGCGTGTCGCCGTGTTGGGTTTGAAACTATGGATATCACTATGTCTGACTTCTTGAGTGGTGAGATCACCTCTCTTGATGACTTCAGGTTCATTACTTTTGCGGCAGGTTTTTCCTACAAGGATATCCTGGGTGCGGCGGTTGGCTGGTCGAAGAAGATAATGGATAATCCTCAGCTTTTTGATATTTTTGAGCAGTATCGTGCCGCTCAAAGAGGTCCGAGTTTGGGGATATGCAACGGTGCTCAGCTAGGGCTGCGAAACGGTTGGGTTCTTCCCGACTTGCCGCCTGAAAAATGGCCGCAATTTACCGAGATTCCACTGGGTAAATTTAATCACCAGTGGGTGCGATTGAAGATTGTTAAGAGTCCGTCGATCATGCTGGAAGGCATGGAGGGATCGATTCTTGGCACTTGGGTAGCAAATGGTGAAGGCAGATTTAACTGCGATCATGCTCCTGAAGTATTTGAGAGAGTGATCAAAGAGAACTTGGCGCCGTTGGTTTATGTCGATCCATTGGGTCGTAGGACAACAGCGCTTCCCTATAGTCCAAGCGGGTCATTTGTGGCCGGCGTATGCGATCCAACCGGATTGCACCTGTTTATGATGCCTCATGCATTTGATCGGTCGTCACAGACTCGTCTGTGGCCTTATGTTTCAGAAGAGCTGAAGGGATTGGAAGAGAACCCTTGGCTGAATATGGGACAGAATGCGATGAAATGGTGTCTTAATAACTGAGAATAGTTCTTTGCCCCGTTCGTTTGAGCGGGGTTTTTTTTATTTAGCGATGGCAAACTAAAGTTTGAGCTACAATATGCCTGCCGGCAGGGTAATGAGTTAGTTTATATTAGTTTAAATTTAGTTTTTTGTAGGATTTTTTGCCGTAATACCAAAATAATATGATCAATAGGAGGGAAAGTAGGATGGCGATTGAGTAATATGAGCCTATATTTATGCCGATTTGGCCATTTATGATCATGTTTTTGGCTTCGAGCCAGATGATTGAGGTGATGGCGGTGGAATAGGTGAGGCAGACGAGAAATGCTAACAGGCCTGATGGAGTCGTGCTCATGGATTCGGGAGAGGTGTTGTGTTTGACCGGCATCATTACGCCTAGACTGGAAGCAAGAACGATGTTTGTAAGGCAAAGTATCGGTGTGATAAGGAGCAGGGGAGTAGTGAAAGCACTTGAATAATGCAGGGCTCGGGCGGTGAGCAAGATAATGGTTTCAATAATAATTGCGATAGGCAAAAAAGTTGAGACGATGTGGGCGCAAAATGAGCGGCAGCGGACGAGCGGGAGGGTGAGATCGAACCAGTTTTTGTGTTTTTCGGTGCTGCCAAATGGAAAGGTGAACCTGAGGGCGAGTAAAACGGTGAAGTATGAAATGGTGGTGAGGATAAAGAAGATAATACGCGGAGTCCAGATCGGATCTGGTTCGCTGGTGAGATTCGGTGAATTGGAAATGAAGCCGACGTAGATCATAAACAGGAAAACAAAGAGGAAAAATTGATTGCGGTCGGATTTTTCTCGGAAAATGAGAAATAGTTCTTTGAAAAAATAGAGGCGATAGCCGTTCATCTTGGATAAAGTCGCTTTTTTGTGGGATGTTTTTTCATTGTTTTCTTGGGTCATTTGCTGGCTGCGTCGGTATGTCAGTTTGGCGATAAAAAATTGAATTATTAATGCCAAAGAGGTTATCAGGATAAGGTATAGACTGTTTAGATTGATGAGGGATTTGCCGATAATCGGGCTGATGATGGATTCAGCGTAGAGAGTGGATGGCCAATATTGAAATTGTTTGGTCAGATCTTTCAGGGCTTCAGTGTTTTGATTGGTGGTTTGGCCTGCTAGGAGGGTTTCGAGGTTGTGAGGGGTGACGGTGGAGATCAGGGCGTACAGGATCAAACCGACTGAAAGGAGGCTAAACAGGCTGATGAGCTTGGTGGTTGTGGAACGGGTCAGAGCGACGATTAGAAAAAGGAGAATATTGCTGAGTGAGACGGTTAAAATAATGGTGAGTATGAGAAAAATCAGGGCTAGGAGGTAAAAAATGATGGATTGGTGGGTGTCGATGCCGATGGCGAGAGTGGCCGGCAGGCCAAAAAGGATGGCAGTCCAGGAAATCATGGCAATTTGGCTAATCAGTCTGGCGGTGAAGGTAGAGGTGGTTTTTATAGGGAGTGAAAGGAGAAAATTGTCTTGATTATTTTTTAAAAATAGGATCGGGCTAAGGATGAGGCAGCTGGCGATCATGAGGGCAAAAATGACAGCATAAAGTGAGTGGAGGCTATATGAGATAACGACGGTTTTGAATTCGGGGGATTCTTGGAGAGTTTTGAGAAAATAGCGAAAACCGGTGTATTCTCCAAATGCGATCATGAGAGCTAGCAGCCCAAAGCAGGATATGATGATAAGGGTGGCGGCATTTTTTGTGCGCCAGTATGAATTTCCCCGGCTAATTGTTTTAAATAGTGAAAATGGATTCATGATGTTGTCAATTTAAGATAGATTTCTTCAAGTGAGCCATTGACGCCGGTTTTTTGGCGTAATTCTTTGAGGGTATTGTCGGCGATTAGTATTCCTTCGTGCATAACCAGGAAGCGGTGGCAGATCTTTTCGGCGACAGATAAGGTATGAGTGCAGATAAGGACGGAGTGTTCGTTGTCTTTTACATAATCAGAAAAGAGATTGATGGCTGTTTCGGCACTACCCGGATCGAGTCCGACAATAGGTTCGTCGATCAAAAGAAGAGGCGAGTGATGTAAAAGAGCTGCCATAATCATATATTTTTGTCTAGTGCCTCGGGAATAATCTTCAAAATAGCCATTTGCTTGTTCGCCCATAGGGAAAATTTGATGGAGTTCGTTGATTTTTGCTTGGCGCTCTTCTTTTGGTATTTGAAAAGCTTCACCGATAAAATTTAGAAATTCGTCGCCAGTTAATTTGCCATAGACTGCAGGTTCGTCAGGAATGTAGCCGATGACTGCTCTGGTGAATTCGCTATCGATGGCGACATCGTGTTCTTTGACCAAAATTTGGCCTTTTGTAGGGGTGTAAAGTCCGGCGATCATTTTGATGGTGGTGGTTTTGCCGGAGCCATTTTGGCCAATCAGGCCGACGATTTCACCTTTTTTGATATGAAAAGATAGGTCTTTGACCGCTGTGAGAGAGCCGAATTTTTTGTTGACTTTTTTGAATTGGAGCATTGTATCCCCTTCCTTGGTTTATTTTAGTATGCGCTATATTAGCTTGGCAAGTCAAGTATTTTGGGTAATCATTTAGCTATAATGTCCTCATAACTATTCAGCTTAATATTCGTTTAAAATAATAATTCTTTATATATTCGTCATCCTGAGCTTGCCGAAGGATCTAGCGAGTTCATCGAGCGGTTCCCATTAATGCGGTTGACACCTAGATTCTTCGCCTGACGGCTCAGAATGACAAAAAGGGACATATCGCTGAATAGTTAACTAGGGCATTTTACTGACTTGCAACAGTATTTTGGGTAAATTAAGACCCCGTTTCGCTTGCGCTAGACGGGGCCATTTTTTTGTCCCGATGGGACAAGGTATTATTCACTTTTTCGATATTTAATTTTTTTCTCTCCAACTCCAGCTGGTTTTGTTAGACGGCGCAGACAGCGCTAGGGGTCAACTGCTCCCGAAGCTTTTTGGCTTCAGAAAGCGTGGATATGTCCATAGCTTTGCTGAGCATTGGCATTTGGTCCAATAATCCTTTCAGGAACCTTTTGTCATATTCTGACATGTTGTATGTCGTCATTAAGGCGACATGGAATCCTTTTGCGCCGATGTTCCAAATTATAGTTGTCCTGGACTCGGTCATAATTCCAGGAGTGGGCGAACCTAGGACGATGCTAAATGTTCCTCTAGCTATGGTCAGGCGGCCGTAACCGTCTTCTCCAGTGATCTCACAGACCAGGCGTGGATCAGGATTGCCGATTGTCTTGAACTCGATCTCGGCACCTTCAAACACAGTCGGCGGAAGATTGAGCTTGTTGATCATTTCGAGAAAGTTATCAAGCTCGATTCTTTCCGTTGGGCTAAATGCCCTAATAGTCATAAACAAGGCAGTTGCAGATCTCTGATCTGTTATTTTCCGTTTGTTCATAACTTGTTCACCCTTTTCCGATTTCCCCACTATTTTTTCCCCCACTTTTTAAATTCCTCCATGAATGGCCACTTGGGCCGAATGGCTGTATCGATGTTTTGATAAACAGCTTGCTAGCTACTGATTTAATAGCCAAGAAGCTGCTCATCAAAATGCATAATTTTTTTAAGGTATAAGTCATATTAACAAAAAAATACCATTTTGTCAATAGGCTCAATGGATAGTTCGATTTTATTTGAGTGTTGCAATGGTGAGTAGGCGACCTTCCGGTTCGTCAGTTTTTTGGGATCGAAAATGTGAAAAATTGTTTGATTCTGGATTGGCCGTGTCATTTGGGGAAACATAGACGTTGCCAACTCCAAGAGAACTCATCTGGTAGAGATTGTAACTAGCCAGATCGACGGATATTTGGTTGTTTGGCAGCTCTTTTAGGTACGGGTGCCAATCTGGGTTGGATTCTTGGGCTATCGGGCGGTCGAAAATGTATGAATCTTTACGAATACCAGGTCCGATGATAACTTTGATGTCTGAAGCAGTGCAAGAATATTTATCGATCATGGTTTGGATGATTTTTTGGGTAAATCGCTTGTCTGTGCCTTTCCAGCCGAGGTGCGCGAGGATGAGAAGTGATTTTTTAACATCATAAAATATGATCGGAAGACAGTCGGCAGTCAAAAGGCAAAGAGTAACCCCTGGTTGAGTTGTAATTAGGGCGTCTGTCTGGATGGCTGATTCTTGGTCGTAAATCCCTTTTTTGAAATCTGATGAGCCCACTTCGAGTATATTGTCCTCGTGGACTACATGCATCATGATCGCTTCGTCAGGATTTAATTGATTTTTTTCAAAAAAACTCCTTCGGTTGGAAAGTGTTTCATCGTAATTTCCCCAAAGGTATGACATGTTTTTGTCGGATTTGTCTGAAAATGCAT
>VFKW01000054.1 GCA_009885355.1 Candidatus Berkelbacteria bacterium | reverse complement strand
CGGCATGCGCCGTTGTTGCAACTAACAACTTACAACTAACAACCGACAACAATTGGAGGTTAGAAATTTTGTCGAATGTGGTGGCTTCGCAGATTGATTTGCATGCAAAATTTGGCGGAGTATATCCGGAATTGGCCTCGAGGGCGCATGCGGAGAGTGTAATTCCAACGATTTTAGAATCGTTGGAAAATGCAAACCTCAAAATGCAAACCTCAAAATTGATGAGCGTTTCACGCGAGAATATATCTGGATCCCGGATCCCGCCTACCGGCGAGGCAAGCAAGTCCGGGATGACGGGGAATAGTGACAAATCAAATCCAAATGACAAAAAAAGTGAAGAATTACTTCTCGACGAGGCTCGAAGTGTAAAATCTATGATGAAAGATATTGATGCTATTGCGGTTACTTATGGGCCGGGGTTGGTCGGGTCTTTGGTGGTGGGATTGGCGGCGGCGAAGACTTTGGCTTATGTATTTGATAAGCCAATTTTGCCGATCAATCACTGGGAAGGACACATATACTCCAACTTTGTTGGAGAATGTCAAATGTCAAATGTCAAATGTCAAAAAAATGCCAATTTACCGGAGTTTCCTTCTATTATTCTGACGGTTTCTGGGGGGCATACTAATATTATTTTGATGAAAGGTCATGGGGATTATGAGATCTTGGGGCAGACTTTGGACGATGCGGCTGGCGAGGCTTTTGATAAGGTAGCGAGGTTGCTCGGTCTTGGATATCCGGGGGGACCGGCAATTTCGGCATGCGCCGAAACTTACAACCGACAACAAACAACTGACAACAAATTTCAACTACCGCGGCCTATGATCCATTCGGGGGATTATAATTTTAGCTTTTCTGGGTTGAAGACGGCGGTTTTGTATAAAGTAAAAGATAAAGATCTGAGCGAGGACCAAAAAACTGAATTGGCTTATGAATTTCAAGAAGCGATCACAGATACTTTGATAATAAAAACTAAAAAGGCTATTGAGGAATATCATCCGAAATCGATTTGTTTATGCGGCGGGGTGTCGGCGAATAAAGTATTACGAGAAAAGTTCATGAAACTTGGCGAAGAAATTGATTTCAAACCAGAGGTATTTATTCCTAAATTTGAATTGACGACAGATAATGCGGCGATGATCGGGGCGGCCGGATATTACAATTTTATTTCCGGCAAGGCAAAAAAGTGGTACGATGTAAGTGTAGATTCGAGAGCTAAGCTGGTAAGGTAGTAAGGTATTTTATCTGCGGGGGGATAAATGTCAAATGACAAATTTCCAATGTCAAATCAATGTCAAAATCCTAAGGACAAAAAAGAATTTGATTTGGTGATTCGAACTTCGAAATTTGGCGAGATGTCGATTTTGT
>VFKW01000188.1 GCA_009885355.1 Candidatus Berkelbacteria bacterium | reverse complement strand
TAACTGGCAAAATGGCTGATTTTGTGATTTGTTCAAATGTTGATCCATACGAAGACGACCCGACTGAAATCGTGGAAGATATCGCAGTTGCAGCCGAAAAAGAAGGTAAAGTGCGTGATAAAAATTTATTTGTGATCGAGGATAGACGGGATGGAATTCGAAAAGCACTAGAGCTGGCCGGAAACTGGGATATTGTTTTAATCACCGGTAAGGGAGCCGAACAATCAATGATACTGGGCGGCAAGAAATATGACTGGGATGATCGAGTGATTACCAGAGAAGAATTGAGAAAAGTTTTAAAGAAAAAATAGATCCTTTTATAGCTATTTCTATACATTAAATCTTATTAATTGCCCCATACCTCTTGATTTTAGGTTAATTTTGTAGTATAATATGGCATACAGGACTGAAATTTTATATGCAGGGGGATTTGGGATTTGTCCGTATCACGCGAGCCTTATGGCAGAAAAGTTATGTGCCGCAATTGCGGCGGTAAAACAAAAATTATCGATGGGGCAACCGGATTTAGAGAATGTCTGGCATGCAAGAATAGATTTTATCTAAATCACTGTTGGCATTCAGAATGCCGTAAAGCGGTTGATAGCCGCGATGACGAAAGATGCTCATGTGGGCGATATATATGCCCAGCATGTGGATCTTGTGCATTGCCATCATCTCAATGCATACCAGGAAAAAATCGAATGGCACTAATTGCTAATCGACGCTAATATTGGTCGCGTAGCAGCATAAAGATGCACCGCTTTAGCCAAATTGACACAAGGGATCATCTACGATCCCTTTTTTTATATATTAATGATGAGTTTGGTATTTTGACTGATGACTTTATAAGCTGATGTTTGTAAGATTGCATTGTTAATTAATGAGGAGATAATATGAGAAATATATTTATCATAATGGTCTTTATTCTAGTTGGCTTATCGTATTTTATAGCCTTGCCAGCATCCGCCTTGGCAGCGGATACTGCAACAACACCAAGCACAACACCAGCTCCAAGTGCAACCCAATCAGCATTAGATGGACTGCTGAAATCTATGCAGGCGCAGCAAAGCCAAGCTGCGACGCAGGCACCGGCTGCAAATGCTCAAGCGGCGCAACAAAATCAAATATCCAGCCAGCAACTTAGCCAGATGTACGCACAACAAAATCAAATATTGAGCAATATTCAAAAACAAAATAGCCAAACAAAATGGCAAAGTACTGTTGTTTCGATAGTCTATTTAGTAACACTAGCTTTAAGTTGGATATTCTTTTGGTACGCAATTGGAGCTTTTCGGTTTTGGACCAGTAAATCCATGGTATACAATAAAAGGTAAAAAATTATTTCTCTTCGACATATTCAAGAAATAATCTTTGAGAAAAGCCGCCGCGCTTTTCTCTTTTTTTTGATTGGATTTCGATAAGTTCTTTTTTTGTGATACTATTTGCTTTTAATATTGCATCAATTAATTCCTGAATATCTGAAAGCTCATTTAGAATATCTTTTTTATTTATAGCTGTTTGAAGTTCATTTGATTCTTCGATAACTTTTTTCTTCAATTCAATTAGATAATTTTCTTGATCCAAAGTATATACTTTTGGGATATGATTGTCGGCTTTTATAATATCGGGGATACGATCACGAATTAGCTTGTTGTAAATTATTTTTTTCATTTTTTACTCCTATTTCACGATGCGACTTAAGAAAAAAGATGCCAACAATCAGAGTAGTAATAACAGGTGAGGCATAGCTTGGAATATTTACACCAAAACCATCCAAAATCATAATGCCGCCTAAAAATAGGATTGAATACATGGCGCCATTTTTTAGATAACAATATTTTTTAATTTTTTCGATGTTACCGATAGTTAATTGACGAATAACTATCGCACCAAGACCATTTCCAATCAAGATCAATGGGACTGAAAGGGTAAAAGCAAAGGCGCCCAGGACGCCGTCGATGGAAAAAGTAGCATCGATTATTTCTAAATAAAACAGCTTGCTCAGATCAGAAAGGCCGGTTTTTTGCATTAATTTTTGTTCGTCTTGTTCGGCATTTTGTTTGAAACCATGAGTGATAAAGAAAACAGTTGAGCCGATAACAGCTCCAAAGGCCATCATATCACTGATTTTTAATGCTTTCCAAACTAAAATTGTTAATAAAATTGAAACAATAGCATAAAACCAAACTCCCTTGCTCAGAAAGAATTTCTCAGTGCGCGGCAAGCCGAAATGTTTTTCTTCTAAAAATAGCCAATGAAGGAAGAGAAAAACTAAAAATGTACCGCCGGCAGTGAGCAAAATCGGGGCGGATTTTTCAATCGTTGTTTTGACTAGTTCATCGCCGGAAAAAGTGGCAGTCAAGGCTCCGATTGGGCCCAGAGACGGACTAAAAGCCCAAATGATAATCCAAGGCAAAAGCCCTCGAATTAAAAAAACAGCAATAAATAATCCCCAAGTCAAAAACCACTTACGTGCTTTGGCTTGCATCGTAGTTAGAACCTCGGCATTTATGATAGCATTGTCGATGCTACTGATTGTTTCAAAAAGACACAGACCAAAAATTGTTATAAATACCGAAAAAATACTCATTTACTCACCTCAAAAAGCTTACCGTGACCAGGAATAATATAGTTTGCTTGATCTAAAATATTCTGGCGGCTTTTTTGTATAATACATTGATCTTTGACATATTGATCAACTCTTTGGATGAGACTTTGGAAATCAGTTAAGACTCTTTCATCGTCCCACCACCAAATTGCATCGCCAGCGATGATGGTTTTGCCCATTATCTCATCTATTACAAGCAGTGAATAATGCTGGGCATCGTGGCCAGGCGTATATATGATTTGAGTTGATGTGCCGGGAATAATTTTTTCTGATTCTTGATAATTACCTAAAAAATCGCTCATTTCATGGCCATCGATAATTTTTGCACTTGTAAATAATCCAGCCAGCAATATATGATCCGGATGATAATGTGTTAAAAATACATAATTTATATCACCAAAATCAATATTATTCTGGTAAAAAGCCGCAAGCAAACGGGGACGGTCGATGCCCGGATCGACGATGATTTTCACATCTTCGTCTTGAATAAAAATGACAGTTGACGAGGCAGTTTGTTTTTGGCGATCGGCGTAACCTTCGACTAAGATTTTAATTTCGGCCATGGGGGTTCCTTTCTCGAAATAAGTCTGAATATGACTTACCGGTGATTTGATCTTTTTTTGTTAAACCAAGCTCAGACTCAATTACTTGCAATTCTTCAAGATTTGGGGATTCGATCTCTAGAAAAATTCCTAAATTTTTGACATCATCGATGACCACCTCGGAATTTTTGTATTTATAAACGGCTCGATTTTTAGCTACAACGACATCAATTTGAAAACCTAATTTTTGGATGATTTCATTCATCATTTTTGGATCACCAATTTTCGTTTCCCATTCATTTGTATGAGCTTCCGACGCTACTTCATGATAGTTGAGTTCATAAATATCAGCTTTTTGTCTGACTCGAAAATATATATTTTCTGGCATTATATAATAAGTGTCACTCATAAAATATTCTTTGATAAATTTGGCATCTAATTTTTCTAAGCGATCTTCAAAGACTTTTCGGTCGCTGATTGAGTATTTGAGTTCGATTTCAACATTTGGCATAAGATCCTTTCGATTTTATTATATTATGTATTATGTTTTTTTGGAAATTTTTATACTAGAAAGGGCGAGGTGAAACATCGCTGAATTCTGGAATTCAGCGAAAAGACCCTGAGCGAGGTATCAAGCCCTATCGTCATCCATGAAGCGGGTGACACCAGCTTCATGGATGACGTTTTTTTTGAGGAGATCAGAGAGTTTAAATTATGAGAGGATTTCGTCTTTTTTTTCTTTCATGAAGGCGAACCAATGCTCGATACCTTCTAATACGGTTTTAAACGGGGCTTCCAAAATAAAGTCAAAAATAAGTACGAGGAAGTTAGCTTTTTCGAATTTTTTGGAAAACCAAGCGCCGATTTTTAGAAATGGTAAAAGCAAAAAATCAAGCAAGGTAACTAAGGCATTTTCTTTTTCACCGGCGACCATCAGACCGGTGGCGCTTTTTCGTATGCGAAAAGCAAGGAAACTGACGGCAGATAAAAAGAAAAAGAATAGAAGGCCGCTGACAAGACTAAAACCTAAAAATCTCAAAAGCGAAACAAGGCCATAAACTGTGAGAATAACGGTCAAAATATAGAATATATTTAATAAATTATCGAGCATACCAGTGCGACGAATAGTGAATTCATATTTCTTTTTTTCATTATCGTCCAGCGGTAAATTGAAGATAAAACGCTTCGCCATATCGACAATTTTTTTACTATTTTCGGCGCCCGGCACAGTGATACTCGACACGGATATATACATAAGAATAGGCGGGAAAATGATATTTATAAGCAAAGGTTGATAATGAATCGCGCCGTGAAAATATCGATCATAGGGAATTTCAAAAATAAGAGCCAGGACGACTTTTGTTGTCAAAATAAATATAACCGCTTTTAGGATGCTACTGTTTAATTTGGCGATTGTTCTTGAAAAATATTGGGACGTAATTTGATTTATCGCAACTGTGAGTTTTTGCTTGGAAGACAGAATTTCCGATAGACGTTTTGGCTGGTTATTGGCCAGATCTTGCAGGATGATATATAAAGGGTAGTATCGTTTGGTGATTTTTGGAATTTTGGTATTTGGAATAAACAACAAACATTCTTCGACCTCTTCTGCGATTTTTTTGAGCTCAGCGATGTGTTTTTTAACATTTTGACTTTCGATTTTCGTCCAATTTGGTATTTTGTATTCTAGTGCTTCAAAGCGGATGGCGGATTTGTCCAATTTTAAATATGATTGTAAAAGTGAATAATATAAACTATCACTTATTTTCTGATAGTCTGATTTGTCAACATGATTTGAAAAAAGATTTCTAAGAATAATCTGATGTAAAGCTTTAATTATATATTCATTTTTTCTGTGGTTGCTCAATATGACTTCGATTTCATTGCCAAGAAAACCAAAGAAATATTCGCACCACTCGGACGGGAAATCTTTGTCGATGACTGAATATTTTTTTAGACAATTTATAAGCTCTGGCACTTTGTCCTGGGGAACTTCGTCATTTTTCAAATATCCAGATTGAATGAGTTCCCAAATAAGACCAGACACGATACTTTGCTCGTCTTTGTCAAATTTGCAACGCCTGGTGAGAATTCTGGTGATGGCAAGACGGCGAAGCATTTGCTCTTCCTGATAACCGATAGTATTTCTGATTTTTTCATAAAAAAAGGCGGCTTTGCCGGTACTCATTTCGATATGAATTTTTGGAGCTTCCTCATTTACTACCAAGGAAAGTTCGGCATCGATCTTTTCGATCATTGAAATGATCTCGGGCGAAAGCTCGAGAAAAGTTTTGTCGGATGAGAGGTGTACTGTTCCTGACAAATCAGTCCTTTCTTGATTTTGAGTCGCTTTTCTTTAATCGAGGATACTTGATGTATTTATCATACCATATTTATTCAAATACACTACCCCGCATTGAGCTGACGGAGTATTATGCCCCATATCGTCATCCCGGAAGCGGGTGCATAAGTTTATCTCGACAAATGGAGAGAATATCCGGGATCCATTTGTAAAGTTTCCTGGATTCCCTGCCTGCCGGCAGGCAGGCGGTTCTGGGAACCCTTCCCGACCGGAATGACAACTGGAGGGGGATATTCGCACGCAGCAAACTGCGGAATATTACCCATAATGTAAAATAAAAAAGCCGGGCGATCGGTGCCCGGCGTTGAACTATCAGATCACTGAACATGATTCAATTGATTGGACCACCCCAAGAGGATCCTGGATAACTCCGGCGAACGGAAAGTCATAGTGACTAAGATCACTGACAACAAAGACTTTAATATCCTTGCTGTGTTGCTTCAGAATCTGTAGCATTTCCCCAAGACTTTCCATGCCTTCTTCTTTGGGAGTTTCGTCTTCAGCTCTTGAGCTTGCCGAAATGACGAAGTCGTCGCTATAAATAAAGAGAGCATGTGACTTTATATCAATCAGCCTACTGACATAATCCACAGGACTAACTCTTTTCCCAGAAAGCCGAATAACATGATATCCAGCCAACTGAAGCTTGGTAACAGCCAATTCATTAACAAGATCGACTTTGCCGGCAATGGCAATTTTAATGTCATTCTTCTTCGATACTGTTTCGCAAAGAGCCAGGAATGTGTCTTCAAGCGCCGATCTCAAGCCTAGATTCTGGTTCTCAGGAATAGCACCAGATGCGAGTGATACTTCAATTCCGATGATTATTTCGTCTGCCGTCATGTCATTGGCAAGCAAGTCCTGAACCCTGATCCTTACCTCTTTTAGCTCACTTGCCGGATTGCCATTCTCTTTTCCGAATCCTACAATCCATTTAATAAACTCTTCTAATCCAACAACCATCTCTCTACTCATCCTTGCCGCCTCCTCCAACTGTAAAAATACAAAGCTCGTGAAATCATTATATAAATTATTTAAGGGAAAGTAAAGACACTGGCGTTTATTAAATAAAACCCCGCGTGGCGCGGGGCGATCTTGGAGAAATGAGAGTGGGAACTACCAGTTCCAAGGTTGTTTTGATGGGCGGGTTTTACCGCGATTATTTGGTTTGGAACCGGTATCCGGTTTTTGTTTTTCCGATGATTGATCGAGTAGATACCGAAGGCGTCGGAGCAGATCTGATTCAGGCAAGATCATGGCCATAATTAATGGCGGCATATTTGGCTGGGGATCCTTTGGTTTTGGACCATTCTTTGGCCCGGCTGGAGATAATTTGATTGTGGCGGCGGTACATGTAGAAGCTACTGCCAAGATGAGAATTACAAAGACTACCAACGACAAACGCATAACTTTCCCTCCACGGCGCAAAGATTACTAACGATCGATCGCTAGCTATTAAAATCATATTAGGTCAATTTGATTTGAAAAGCAAGTATTTACTAGAGGACATCGAAAAATTATATTATTCTTCGAGTGATCCGCTGGCTAGTGGAGAGTCAAGAAGTAAAAACTAAGTAGTTCTCGACAACCTGCCAGCCGGTAGGCAGGGCTCGAACAAT
>VFKW01000027.1 GCA_009885355.1 Candidatus Berkelbacteria bacterium | reverse complement strand
TTCTCGTTAATGCGGCTGACACCTAGATTCTTCGTCTGACGACTCAGAATGACAAAATAGAACATATCGCTGACTAATTAGGTGGAACATTTAGCTGACTTGCAACATAGGCATTGAACCACAACCGATATTTTGATTTAATTTTTATATATTTAACAGATCGTCAATTATTTCGCAAGCAGCCATGCGACTAAAATGGCGATGGCGAGAAAGCTAAAAATACCAACTAGCCAAAAGATTGGGGAGGTTATTTTCTTATTTTCGGGTGAATTGTCTTCTGGTGGCAAAACCGGTTGGGACATATCTTCATTTGCTTCTTTTGCTAATTCTTGACGAGCGTCTTGGGCGGTAAATTCTCCGCCAAAAAGATCACTGGATGGGGCAGATGGCTCTACTTCGGATGGTTCGATAGTCTGGGCAGGAGACGCAACAGGAGATACCTCTTTTATTGGAGCTTCTACAGCTGGCAGATCGGGCATAACCAGAGTATCTGATGGATTTTCTTGACCAGGAGTCACGTCAGATGATTGATTTAATTGATCGATTGGATTTTGAGTGTTTGGATTTTGAGTTCGGGCTGGATCTTCGTTCATGTTCCTCCTTTTTACTATGTATATATACTATAGCGAATTTTGCGATTTTTTGGAAGTAGTCGTGATAGAGCCTTGAAAAAGAAGCAGGATTATGCTATTATTAATTTGTTAAGAAGAAATTGGTCGCGTGGTGTAGTGGCCCAACATGTCTCCCTGTCACGGAGAAGATCGCCGGTTCGAATCCGGTCGCGACCGCCAAAAAAAATTTCCAACTAGACGGAGTGAATCCGCTTATATAATAAGATCTATATACTTTATTTTAATCGTTCTATTTTAGGCTTTGAATCGTCCTGGATGTCCATTTTGGTACTTAATTTGGCAAATTCCATAAAGACGAAAGTAAATAACAATACCATAATAATCGGGGCGATTATCGAGAGATAATTGCGTTTAAATGGACGGAAATAGCGAAGTAAAAGAGAATTTGTGACTACAGAAATGGAGCTGAAGGCCATGGCGAGGCCGGCTAATTCTGGTTTTAAAACTAACCCGAAAGATATAAAAACACGGGCGGCAATTGGGATGCCAATAATGTTGTAAAAAAGAGCGAAGAACATATTTTGGCGGATTTTGCCCATTGTTTCTTTGGAAAGTTCAATTGCTGTGACAACATCATTTAAATCATTTTTAATAATGACGATACCGCCGGCTTCCATGGCGACGTCTGTTCCCGAACCCATAGCGATACCGAGATCGGCTTGGGCAAGGGCTGGCGCGTCATTTATGCCATCGCCGACCATGGCGACTTTTTTCCCACCTGATTGTAATTTCTTGACTTCATTGGCTTTGTCTTCTGGTAGGACTTCGGATAATACATTTGTAATGCCAACTTGGGAAGCGATAGCCTTAGCGGTTCGTTGATTATCTCCGGTGATCATGTAGACTTGGATGCCCATTGCTATGAGTTTTGAAACAGCAGCCTTAGAGGTTTCTTTGACAGTATCGGCAACGGCAACAGTACCTAAAATCTCTTTTTCGGTCGCTAGGATCATAGCAGTTTTACCTTGTTCTTCTAATCTAGAAAGCTTGCGGTCGATTTTATTAATTTCTAGCCCGACAATGTCTGTCATAAGCTTACGATTACCAAAGAAATATTTAACTTGATTAATAGTGCCTTCTACTCCATGGCCCGGGATTGCTTTGAAGTTATCAACATCATTCAAGTCGATTGATTCCTCGTTCGCATAGTTATAGATTGCTTCAGCCAAGGGGTGTTCGGATGATTTTTCAAGGCTTCCGGCGATCATCATGATTTCATCTTCATCATGACTACCAGAAAAACTAATTACATCTGTAACAACTGGTTTTCCGTGGGTCAACGTGCCAGTTTTGTCAAAAACGATCGTATTAATTTTACAAGCAATTTCGAGCGGTTCGCCGCCTTTAATCAAAATACCTTGCTCAGCTCCTTTGCCGGTTCCAACCATAATTGCCGTTGGTGTGGCTAATCCGAGAGCACATGGACAGGCGATCACAATAACGGCCGTAAAAGCCATCAGAGCAAAGGCAAGTGTTGCACCAAGTACAAAGTACCATATAAGGAAAGTTAGAATTGCCAGGCCGATAACAGCGGGCACAAACCAGGAAGAAATGCGATCGGCAAAAGCCTGAATTGGAGCCTTCGAACCCTGGGCTTCTTCGATCAATCGAATAATTTGAGCCAACGTAGTTTCAGAACCAACTCGAGTGGCAGTAAATTCGAAACTGCCAGTTTTATTAATGGTTGCCCCAACAACCATATCGCCGATGTTTTTTTCAACCGGTAAGCTTTCACCTGTAATCATTGATTCATCGACTGCAGAAGACCCTTTGGTGATCTTACCATCAACTGGAACTTTTTCGCCGGGTCGTACTAAAATAGTGTCGCCATTAACAACTTCGTCAATTGAAATATCTTGAGTAACACCATTTCTAATCACACGAGCAGTTTTTGCTTGTAATCCCATTAATTTCTTTATCGCATCGGAAGTTTTGCCTTTAGCACTTGCCTCTAACCATTTGCCTAAGAGAACAAAAGTGATCAAAAAGGCAGCGGTTTCAAAATACAAATCGGGGATTTTTACACCATTGAGACCAATGAAAGAATTATTGGTTAACACATAATTTATAAAGTTAACCAAGCTGTATAGATAAGCAGTGCTTGTACCGATGGCAATTAAACTGTCCATATTAAATGTACGCATTTTAAGCGAAGACCACATACCCCTGTAGAATCCTGCCCCGATGATGAACTGCACTGGCGTGGCTAGAATAAGAGAAATTATCCCAAAATATGGAGGGAAGCTTTTAGCTCCTGGAAGCCAGCCGAAAAAATCTAACAACATAAAATAGAGCATTGGCAAACTTAGAACCAGGCTGATTCTAAAATTACGCCACAATGAATTCAATTCTTTTTGGCGCTTGCGTGTATCGAATTCAGTGTCGGCAGTATTTACTAAAGTAGCTTTGTAGCCAGCTTTTTTAACAGCCAGAATCAAATCATCAACTGAAGAAAGATTCTCATTATATATAATAGAGGCTTTTTCAGCGGCAAAATTTACATTGGCTTGGCTAACTCCGGAAACTTTTTTCAAAGATCTTTCGATAATACCAGCACAAGAAGAACAATGCATTCCGGAAAGCGACAGAGCCACTTTTTTATTAGTGCTTAAATTTTGAGGTACTATACCATTAGAATTATCCGCTACATTTTGAGATTGTTCGTTCCTATCGCTCATGAATTTGAGATTCTGAGTTGGATTATTATCAAATAAACTAGTGAGATTAATCGAATTAACAAACTGCTTAAGTAAGCCATTCGCCTCAAGATCTTGGTCGGGAACGCTAATTTCTGCACTGCGATTGTTATTAATTTTACCGTCGAATACTGGGCGGCCATCCTCGCCTTGAATTATTCTTCCCTCAGCTTCAATCCTTGATTCTAGTTTAACTTTAAGAGGCTTGCCGTTAGCGATCGTTTTTTGTTTTATCGAAATATCTGACCTTTCTGTATTAATTTCCATTTTATTAATTACTTCGGCTTTATAACCGGCCAACTTAATCGCACCGATAATTTGTGCGATTGATACCGATTGGTTATTTGAAATCAAATTTCCAATCCCTTTTTCAGGATCGATATTTATTTCAGCAATTCCATCAAGCTCTTTGAGTTCTTCCTGGATAAGAGCGACGCAGGAATTGCAATGCATTCCGTCAATTTTCATTTCTAGTTTTTTGGCCATATTTACTCCTTATAAATTAACAACTTTATATTCTGTGCCTACGAGGGCATTTTGGATTGTATTAATATCAAGGTTATAGTTGCTGATAATTTCCGTTTCGCCGGATTCTTCAACTTTTATATTTTGAACGCCTTCGATTTCAACTAGTCTCTTGCTGATTAATTTGGCGCAAGCCCCGCATGTTATCCCTGATATTTTTACTTTCTGAATGTATTGTGTTTGCATAGCAGCCCTTTCTTTGTTTACCTACACCTATGGTATAGGTAGTTTATATTGTTGTCAATACTCGCGTTTATATGGAATAGTATTACTTTTTAGTTAATCTTTATTGTGGCTCCGAATGGCACGCCCATTGCACAAGTAAACTCATATTCGCCCGATGTTTTGGGAGTGAACTCAAATTTAACTGTTTTGCCATTTTC
>VFKW01000134.1 GCA_009885355.1 Candidatus Berkelbacteria bacterium | reverse complement strand
GTCACTCTCAGCAATCCAATCAATCGCAGTCGGCAAAATGCCGGCGATCGCAAATACAAAAAGTGTTCCTAAAAGTAGTATCTTCCCAACTGCCCAATCCAACCGCTTCAGCATATTCATCGGCTTCCTCCTCTCTGGATTTTCGATCATTTCAATTACTTCAAACAGTATTGGGCATATAATTAACATAAATAATGCCCAAGCCGGAATCAATAACACCCAAACAGTAAATAAAGCTTTAAAGTACAATTTTCTTCTACTCACCAACCAAGCCCTCTCTTTCAAGTTGATAAGATCAATCTACCAGAAATTAGACAAAAAGAAAAGGGAAGGATAATATCCTTCCCCCGCCAAACCGGCGTTTAGTAATTTTATTTTTTAGTTCCAAGCCCAGGCAAAAATCTTGCCGAAAACTTTCAAGAAACCAAAGTACCCCTTAAAGCTCTTGCCGAAATCTTTCAAGAAATCGACAAACTTCAAGAAATGAGTCGGGCTGCAGATAAAGAATGCTATTCCAAATATGAGCAGAAGTATCCCGAGGATCGCAAGTACCAAAGTTAATGGCGCAAGTACGTATGCCGCTAGCAACAGCAGCATCTTCATGCCTACCGTCAGGTAAAGCACGATCAATGCAATCCGTTTTAGATACTTTACAATCGGGCTATCGAGATAAAAAATTATCCCGATCGACAGAATGACAGTTCCGAGTCCAACCGTTATCAGAAGTCCAAGCGGCGGAATTCTAAAACCAAAGCGATGGATTGACCAGACAACGATAACTAAATTTAGGATTACAATAAAGGCAATCCTCTGCACGAGGCTGTTCAAGCTATTCCAAAACTTAATCACTTTGAATTTCATTCTTCGATAAGGTTTAATTATCCAAAGTCGGATAATTCTTACCGCCCGGCGACGCATAAACCACTTCCATGGTTTATCTCTTGCAGTTAGCACTGTTATAGATAACAGAACCAATGCGATCAAAGCCATCGGAGCTGTACTTAGCCCTCGGGTTTGTCCTGCAAGTGATGCAAATAGAATCACTAAAAGACAAGCGACCCAGAGGAGTAATAGAATGCACCCAATAAACTTGAGGCAATTCAACAGTTTACTATTGTGGCCAGCAAGCCACACCCAAGGTTTTTCTCCTCGGATCAATAAGGTTGCAAATAGTAGAACTAGAGCAATCAGAGCTTTTGGTGCTGTTTCAAGCCCTCGGGTCTGATTTATCAGCGACACAATTATGGTCACCAATAGTACCAGTATCCATGCTCCAAAAACAACCCATCCAGCTCCTCTGCCGACATTTCGATTAAAGATAGTGATTATCAGCCATTTTAACCATCCAAAGAAGGTTATAATTACTGCCAAGATCTTCTCCAAAACGGCTAGCGTTGACTGGATTACCCAGGTCTTACTCTTCTCGAACTGGCACATCAGCCAGTCGAATCCTTTGCTAATTGTATTAGTAAAGGATAGTACCTTCCTTTTGGCCGCCTTGACAGCCACAGTGATCTTGAGCCATGCCCCTTTAAAAGAGGCGGCCATTTTTTTAAAGAACCTCATTTTCGTTTCCTCCAAAACCGCCTTTCGGCGGTAGATTTTCAGCATACGCATGATTATAGCATCTTTTCCCTGTTTTGTCAAGATCAAGCCGTCAAAATTACAGGTATAGCACTTTCCAAATCCCCGTGATATTATTAGCTTATTAGCCACTAGGTGGCCCCTTTGGGGCTTATTGCTTATTAGCTTAATTCTTACCAGCTTATTATCTTATCAGCTTCAAAACCGGAGGTTTTGTGCATATCCTTATCCATGGTGAAGACACTTTTCGCTCTCGGGCAAAACTCCACGCCATAAGCCAAAAATACATCGATGCCAACCTTGGCGACACCAATCTCGCCCAAGTCGATGGCGCCAAAGCCAAAAGCGATGAGATCATTCGTCAGCTTTGGGCTATGCCGTTTCTCGCCCCGAAGCGCTTGATTATTATTCATAACCTCATAAGCCAAGGTTCCAAAGACGCCCAATCAGCAGTGCAAGATTTTCTCCCCAAAATGCCCGCCACCTCCATCGCCATTTTTTATGAAACAGAAAAAATCGACAAGCGACTCACCCTATTTAAAACTTTAAATCAATCCAAATTTGCCGAAGAATTTACCGTCCTCGACCCTTATAAATTGCGCCAGTGGGCTTCTAGTCAATTTCAAAAAAATTCTGTCACCATCGAGCCTTCGGCTCTCGAATTCCTCCTCAAAACCACTGGCCCCGACCTCTGGCGCCTCACCAATGAAATCGCAAAACTATCGGCCTTTTCCAAATCATCCCAAGCTCTTACCCTGGATGACATGAAAAATCTCATCCATTCTGAGCCTTCTGGCGACGTTTTTCAGCTCATCGACGCCCTCGCCAGACGCGACCTCAAAACTGCCACCACCCAGCTCAAAGGCCGCCTTGCCTCCGGCGATAATCCTATTTATCTTTTGACCATGTTTATCTATGGTTTTCGCACTCTGCTCATTATCAAAGATGCCCTAGACGCAAATCCAAAAACCATCGCAATTACCGGCATTCACCCAATGGTTTTTAAAAAGAGCCAAGCCCAGACCAAAAGTTTTTCCAGGGAGAAACTCGAGGACGTCTACAAAAAATTACAAGAGCTTGATTACGATATTAAAACGGGTATAATTAATTCAGAAGTAG
>VFKW01000158.1 GCA_009885355.1 Candidatus Berkelbacteria bacterium | reverse complement strand
TCTGATCGTAAGAATAGACGCTATCCCCAATTTTAATGTCTTCAATATTTTTTTTACCAGTCTCGGTTTTTACTTTTGTACCAGCTAGGAAAGACGCCTGAGCAGGAATACCACCATTGAATGTATAAGTTGGTGTGCCTGAAGCAGGATTAGTAGCGAGATTATAAAAAGTAACATTAGATGGAATTGGCACGCCCGTAGGACTTTCAAAACTCATGGTTGATGTCCCTGCATTAAATGTGGAACTACCAAGAGTGTTATTGAACGAAGAGCCCCCAGATGAACCTGTTAAGTGCCATATTCTATTGCCAGCGTTTAGAAAAGAGGTTGGAGAACTAGTAATTGTCAGGGCTCCAGAAACGGTAATGTCGCCGGTGGCTACATTCGGGACTGTTGAAGTAGATGATCCATTTCCTGTAAAAGTAAGAGAATAAAATTTCCATGGGGTAGTATCATCACCTACGGAAGTGCCAAAGTTTTTGTTGGTTGAGATGCTATGGGTAAAGGTGTTGGCACCAGCGGTAGTCATGTCTATGGTGCCACAAGTAGATGCGCCACATGCGACATTGCCATTTACCGTCACATTGGCAGTGCCAGCGGCAGTATTTAAGGTGCCAGCGGTCATAGTAAGGTCACCGGCGACGGTCATGGTACTGGTGAGAGCAGACCAAGCACCATTGGCGCCATTGAAGATGACATTGTAAAAGCTTTGGCCACCAGAATTAATAGTTCCACCCGTTGATGTTCTTGTAAAAGTTATTGTTCCGGAGCTATGAGTGAATGTGCTGGCGCTGGCAAATGTTCCACCGACACTTAAGGCAGCTCCAGCAGTGAATGTACCAGCGGCTTTGGAGAAGTTGCCGGTGACTGCCATTGTGGCTGGGGCGGTGAAATTACCCTGAGTTTGGGTAAAGGTGTTGGCAACATTTAGAGTAGTAGTGGAGCCATTAACGGTGACGGTTTGGTTGGCAGTTTTGCTGATGGTGAGATTATAAAATGTTTGAGTAGCGACCGAGCCACTTATATTGGAGTTGTTACCAGCTAGAGTGACGGTGCCATTGTTGTGGGTAAAGGTTCCGTTATTCACAAAATTACTGCTAAAACTCAAGCTGGCACTGGCCGAGGCGCTAAAAGTGGTATTCGCATTTATAGTAAATATGCCGGAAATATTCATAGCTGGGTTAGCATTGTTTTGTGAGATAGTGACGCCGGTATTTGTGCCATTTCCAAGCGTCAAAGTACCACTACAAGTGAGAGTCTGAGAGGATGAAGTGCCTAAAGTGAAAGTCGTACTATCTGTGCCTGGTGAAAGCTCAAGATTCGTGTAAGTAATCGGCCCGGTTCCATTAGCTGTATAAATCGGGATGGTAGTTGAACCGCCACCAGTAAATTTTACCGTCGTAGCAGAAAGTGTGCCAGGAAAGCTACCACCGTAAATTAGTAATGGACTACTAGTGCCCGTCAAAGTAAGAGTAAAATTAGTCAAAGTAAGGGTTCCGCCATTTGGCCCACCATTACCTAGCGTTACAGAGGTAGCAATGAGATTGTTGGTTGATATGCCTACATATTCAGTTGCATTAAAGGTTGGAGATAATATTTGGATGGCGCCGAAGTCACTTCCGCTTGCGCCAGGATTAAAGCTAATACTAGCAAAGTTGTTTGGTTTGGAAAATTTAAATGCACCCGATCCTTTGGTATAAGTACCATTGGTAAAATCGATAGTTGAGATACTACCAGCAACAGTGATGGCGCCATTTGAAGTCGCGTTTAGCGTTCCTCCGGAGCAAGTAAAAGTAGCGCCGTTTATTGTAGTGCCGCCATTAGAAAGAAAGAAAGTACCGGCGCTGTTTGTCCAGGTACTGGAAAAGATGTGGGCACCAGAGGGTTTGGTGGTAGAGTCGCCAAAGGTGCTGGAATTGGAAAAGGCACCGGTGACGGTGAGAGCAAAAGTTGACGGGTTGAATGTGCCGTTGGTGATGGTGAGATTGTGAGCAACCGTGAGGGCGTTGGTCGATGTTGTCCACACTCCACCGACGCCGTCGAAGGTTAGATCATAAAAAGTAGTAACGGCGGCTTTGGGTTTGATGGTTTTGCCGATGGCAACGGAGGTGAATTTGACAGTCGAGGTGCCGTAGGTAAATGTGCCGGCTGATGTATCCCAAGAGCCTGGGACGGTGATTATGGTGGCATTGGCGGTGTAAGTTGCGGCGGCATTTATGGCAAAATTGCCGGTTCCACCTTTGGATGTGTCGAGTGTTAAATCAAAATTGGCTGTGATGGTGCTGGTGTAACCGGCGTTTATAGTAAATGAGGCGGCAGTGGCAGCAACATCGATGGTGATAGCGGTGTTTGAAGTAGCGCTTAAGACAACGTCATTGGTATTGTTTGGCACGTTGCCGCAATCCCAGTTAGTAGCTAGATTCCAGCTGGCTGTGCCGCCGCCTTTTGTCCAGGTGCAGGTGGTGGTGGCGGCCTTGGCTTGATGGACGGGCTGACTTATATTTATAAATAATAGAAATCCACAGAAAAACATCCAGAGGATCAAGGCTGTAGCATGGACTTGCTGAGTAATCGGTTTCATGTGCCAGTTGTAGTACCACTTATATTTCATACGGAACATATTATGAATACCGACCATTTGCGGCAATGTGGTTTTGGTTGATTTTTGAATCATTAATAATTTTTGATCTATTTTATCGAGCTTTCCAATGTATTCTACGCGCTCCTCTGCTAAATCCTCAATCTGCTTTCGATCTTGTTTGGGGATGATATTATCGATATTTTTTTTATCTTTACAATTGAACATTTTCCCTCACTTACTACCCCTTTATAAAATTTTCTGGATTACGGAATGACGATTCTGATAGTATTTTAACAGTCTCTACTTACTTAATTATACCTCAATTTACTGATATCTCAACGCCTCAAACGGACTCAACCTGGCGCCTCGCCTGGCCGGATAGGCGCCGGCAAAAAGAGCTAGTAGGGTTGAGAATACCAATATGAAAATGGCTAAATTTAATGGCATAACGAAAATGACAATTTTGTCGGCAACATGGTTCATATTTAGAAGGATGGCGATGATTAAATTTATAAAAGCGCCGATTAGCCACCCTAGAGCGACGCCCATCAGACCTCCGGTAAAACCGATAATGGCAGATTCGTACAAAAATATTCTCCTGACATCGCCATCTTTGGCGCCAAGGGCTTTCATGATGCCAATCTCATGAGTACGCTCAAGAAGGGAAATCGTCATTGTATTGACGATGCCGATGGCAGCGACAAAAAGAGCGATGCCGCCGATAGCGCAAAGAATGATCTGGAAATACATAAAAGCCTGATCGATTTGGTCAACAAGGTCGGAAATGGTTGTTGTCTGAAGGCCGAATTCCTCAAGTTTACTTTTCACTTGCTTCACATTTTGTCTTTGATCTATTTTAATAGAGGCGCTGTTGTAATTTGCACCACTATCGTGCAACAGGTCGAGAGGTAAATAGATATTTGCAATAGTGTCGTCATCAGTAGTGCCGATGATTTTGGCTGTTATCTGCTTGGTTTTTATTTCACTGTCGATATTACTGGTTGGGATAATATTAAAGGCCATTTCTTTGCCGATCACACCTTCGGGATCATTTTCTTTGCCAAATAATTTAAGGACGGCTTTTGAGACGATCGCCTCTGAGCTGGAATTGGAGGTAAAATTTGCACCGGTTTTGACTGCAATGTCGCTAAAATCCAGGTATTCTTTTTTTATACCGGTGGCAATAATGTCGCTTTGGGTTTCCAAAAAAGTAACACGCGAGGGATATTGTACCTCGGGACTGACAAATTCGACACTGGGAAGTTTGTCTATTTTTTTTATCATAGCGTCGTTTATTTTGGCATCGCTATTGCTTTTTGGCATGGCGGTCAATCTCGTAAGAGCGTTGATCGAGGCGATACGGCTGATTGATAACTTTTGTAAACCAATTGCCAATGATACCAATAGTACAATCGAGCTGATACTTACAACAACTCCGGAGATCGTTAAAAATGATCGTAATTTCGATCTTTTTAGATTGCCTCTGGCTAGCCGATATGAATCAATTATCTTCATTTTGCGAATTCCTCATCTCGTTTGATATTTGGCCGTCTTGCATAGCGATCACTCGATCGGCAAGGCCTAAATAATTTGGATTATGCGTAACCAAGACGATGGTATGTTTTGATTTTTTATTTAAATCGGTAATGATTTTCATAATATCGTTGGCGGATTTGCCGTCCAAATTGCCAGTTGGCTCGTCGATCAACATTATATATGGATTATTGATCAATGACCGCGCAATGGAAACTCGCTGCTGTTCGCCGCCCGACATTTCAACCGGACGATGATAAATGCGATCTTCAAGACCCATTTCACAGAGTAATTCTTTGGCTCGCTTCAATCTTCTTTTTAGATTGATATCTTTAAATATCATTGGCATGGCAACGTTTTCAATGGCGGTCATAGCTTGGATAAGATTGAAATCCTGAAAAACCATACCGATTTTGGTCGAACGATTTTCGGCCAGATCGTTGCTGGTGGCTTTTGACATATCCTCGCCGCGGATGATAATTTTGCCTGATGTCGGCTTGTCTAATCCGGAAATCATATTTAATAAAGTGGTTTTTCCAGATCCTGACGGGCCAAATAAAATAATATATTCGCCGCTAAATATCTGAAGATTAATGCCTTTTAAAACATTGACTTGGCGATCTCCAAGAGTAAAATTTTTGATCAGATCGCAAACCTCAATAACCGGCTCTTTACTCATTTGACCTCTTTTTCTAATTGTTCGACTTCTTTTTCCAGCTGCTCAACTTCTATTTCCATT
>VFKW01000055.1 GCA_009885355.1 Candidatus Berkelbacteria bacterium | reverse complement strand
TTTGTCATTTGACATTGGAAATTTGACATTTTGTCTTAGTCTTTGGTGACGCGCCAGATTTCTTCTATGGTGGTGAGGCCGTCCATGGCTTTTAGGATGCCGTCTTGTTTCATAGTGATCATGCCGCCGGCGATGGCGGTTTCTTGGATGGTGTCGGCGGATGTCTCGCGGGTGGTAATCAATCTTATCTTTTCGGTGACAGGAAGGACTTCGTAGATACCAATGCGGCCTTTGTAGCCGGTATCGCCGCAGGCTGTACAGCCTTTGCCTTTGAAATATTTTTGATCTTTGATGGCTTTTTGTTCGCCTTTTGGCATTTTGGCGATTTCTTCGGCGACTGCTTGTTTGGTTGACGCATCTGGGGATATTTCTTGTTTGCATTTGGTACAAATCTTGCGGCAAAGACGTTGGGCGACGATAGCATTGACTGAAGAACAGATCAAAAATGGCTCAATATCCATATCGATAAGGCGGGGGATGGTGCCGGCAGCATTGTTGGTGTGAATGGTAGAAAATACGACGTGACCGGTCAGGGCGGCGTGAATGGCGATATTGGCGGTGTCGAAATCACGAATTTCTCCAACCATAACGATGTTTGGATCTTGTCTCAAGATAGAGCGTAGACCGCTGGCAAAAGTGTAGCCGATTTCACTGTTGATTTGGCATTGGTTAATGCCGGTCATACGGTATTCAACCGGGTCTTCGAGAGTAATAATATTTGTCGCGATGTCTTTGACCTGATCGAGAACAGCATATAGAGTGGTTGATTTTCCGGAGCCGGTTGGTCCGGTGACCAAGATCATACCGTGGGATTTGTTGATATTATCTTTTAATGTTTCATATGGTGAGCCGCGCATACCGAGATTTTCCAAAGTTAAAATGCCGGAACTTTTGTCCAGGATACGGGCAACGACTTTTTCGCCGTTGACTGTAGGGAGGGTGGAAATACGAAAATCGATTTTATTTTGGTTTAATTTGATCTGAAAACGACCGTCTTGGGGAAGCCGCTGTTCGTCAATTTTCAGATTTGAGAGAATTTTTATGCGGGAAACTATGGCTGGATGAAGCATTTTGGGTAGGCTGACAATCTTGCGAAGAACACCGTCGACTCGGAAGCGGACAATGATTTCATCTTCCATCGGCTCAATGTGGATGTCCGAGGCTTTTTCTCTGACGGCTCGCTTAAAGAGCGAATCGACAACTTTGGCGGCTGGCGCATGGTCGCTGGTTTCAGTGATTTCTTCTTCTTCGTCTTTGACGTCTTCTTCAGTAGTTTCGAGAGTTTCCCCTGAAGTTTCAACCAAGTCGTTTACATCGGAATTTATGCCGGAATATTGATCGATGACGTGATTTAAGTCGTCTTGAGTACACAGAGTGACGATGAGGGGGAGCTTGGTTCGTTTTTTAATAAGTTCGATGGTTTCCTGGTCTTCGGGATCAATCATACTGACGATAAGATCGCCATTTTTTTCTTCAATCGGAACAATCTGGAATCTTTTGGCGATGTGTTCCGGAATATATGACAGGATGTCTCGGGAGATATTTTTACCTGAGAGGTCGAGATAAGGAATGGCGGCGAGAGATGCTTGTTTGTCAAAGCTATTATCGGCTTCTTGTTTGAGCTGTTCGTAGCTGGTTTCAGATTTTTCATCTATGGTTTCTTGATCTTTAATATCTTCTTTTTCAGGTTTATCTTCGGGTTTGTCGTCTTTTTCGGGTTTTTCAGCTGGTTTTTTGGTTTTTGTTGATTCTAATTTGACTTTTTCACTGTCTTTTTGGAACATACCGAGGTGGGGAACGTCGCAGCTGCCTTCGTCTTTTAATTTTGATGCGAGGACTTTTTTCATACCAGAATAACCACGCTCAATAGCGCTGGGAAGCAGTTGGCTTTCCTTTTCAATTGAGGAAATCAATTCCTCTATCGTCATTTCCCCTCCATCGTAGTAGCTGGTAGTTGGTAGCTAGGAGTTAGCATAAAAGCCATTACCAATTCAGCGTGTCTGTATTTAGTATAAAGTATTACGTTAATAGTAGCAATATTTTTTGGTTGGGGATATTTTGTGGATAAATGTGGGACTATTCACTTCTTTTTACGTGTTTAAAATATATCAGCCGGTATTTTTATTCTTCGAGCAAAATGAAATGTAGTCGAGAAGCAGTTCTCCACAGGGTCGAACAATATTTTTCTAGAAGTATTACCGTGAAAGAGGTGAATTGTTATGTAAATGTGATTTTACAGTTGTTGATGATTGATATATTATGAGGGCACGGTTTAAAAAATATTATGAGGTGGTTATGGCTTTTTATCGAAAATGGCGTCCGCAGAAATTTTCAGATGTATGCGGTCAGGATCATATCAAAAAAATATTGGAAAATTCCTTGATGGATCGGATGGTTACGCATGCGTATCTCTTTTGTGGTCCGAGGGGGACGGGGAAAACGACGATGGCGCGGCTTTTGGCCAAATCTTTGAATTGTGAAAAAATTGATTTTCGATCAAAAGATAAAAATGGTTTATTTGAACCTTGTAATGAGTGTCCGTCTTGTTTGGAAATAGCAGCTGGGCAGAGCTTGGATGTGATCGAGATCGACGCGGCGTCAAATCGAGGAATTGAGGAAATTCGCGAGCTTCGAGAAAAAGTGAAATTCGCGCCGGTGCGGGCGCCTTTTAAGGTATTTATCATCGATGAAGTGCATATGTTGACCCGAGAAGCGTTTAATGCTCTTTTGAAAACATTGGAAGAGCCGCCGAAGCATGTGATTTTTATCTTGGCGACAACTGAGCCGCATAAGATATTGCCGACGATTATTTCCAGGTGTCAGAGGTATGATTTTCACAAAGGCAATCTGCCGGAGATTTCTTCAAATCTGAAGCAAGTGGCAAAAGCTGAGAAATTGAAAATCGATGAGGATGCAGTCAGCCTGATTGCCAGGTTGGCTGATGGGTCTTTTCGCGATGCTTTATCTTTGCTGGATCAGATAGCATCAGTGGCAGGGACAAAAAAGGCGATTACCAGAGATGAGGTTCAGCAGGCGCTCGGGGTGGCAAATGAAGAGAGTGTAAAAGAATTTTTTGTATATTTAGAACAGGGAAATGTAACCGGGATAGTCGATTTACTGGGAAAAATAACCGATAGCGGCGGGGATATGGTGGCATTTTCAAACCAGTTGATCGATCGAGCAAGACGAATGATCCTGATAAGGTCAGGAGTGGATAAATCTGTGGTGGCCAATGATTGGATCGATGAAGAATGGATAAGTTGGGCAAATATCGCGATGAGATATAGTGCGACGGAATTGATGATTTTATTAAATGAAGTGGTGGCGAATATTGGAGAAATTAAAAGATCGCCGATTCAGCAGATGCCGTTGGAAATTGCGGCGATTGGTTGGATGCAGCAATTTTCAAAGATTCAGGATGAAGGCAAAAAAGTTGTGATAGTCCATGAAGAGGTGGTCAAGGTTCATGAAGAGCCAGTGAAGATGCAAGATTTGATCAAGGTATCGACAGAAGAAGTGGCGCCAGTCAATGTCGATGCTGTGTCGCAGTCGGATGATGTGAAAGTTGAAGCGCCGCCAGAGGGCTATGAATCAGTTTGGGTGCAAGTGATCGAAAAGGTGAAGCCGCAAAATCATCCATTATTTTCTTTATTAAAAGATGCTCATTTGAAATCAATTGATCATGAAAAGGCGGTGGTGGGAGTGAGATTTCGATTTCATAGCGAGAGAATGTATGATATGAAAAATCGCAAAATAATTGAGATGGCAATCGAGGGGGTTTGTGGAAAAATGCTTCGGTTGGAGTGTGTCATCGATGAGAATATTCCAAAGCCGGAGCTAGTACATGAAAAAGATATGATGGATAGCGCGGTTGAAGTTTTCGGGATGGCGGAGTAAAACGTTTTTTATAAAAAGTGCCCTTGGTCGTTCTCGAGACGACCAAGGGCGTTGAATGAATCTGAAGCGCTTCGTGTATTGCCGTTAGGCCGGGTGAAAGCCTTTGCGGCAATCTTGTATAAATATCGTTTGCCCTCAAAGTGAAGTTTACAAGTGGTTTTTGCCTCAAATAGACAGCATTGACCAGTTTTCGAGCCTTGAGGGCAAGAATGAGTGCGGCTTGGTATCTGACATTGCTCGTCAGAGAGATGCCATTACCAAGACGGGTTTTAACTAGCATATCGGGCCGAGCATAAAAATTTACTCAGCCCTATGTATTTTACAGGTCTTTTTAGAGATTGTCAAGTGCTTGCGGTGATAATCGAGGGCTCGGGTTTGACATATGCTGGCACTACAGGTATCTTTAGATTAGAAATATCGGAGGAATTTTGTCAAAAATGGATTTGCCACAAAAAGTACCGCCTCAAAACACCGAGGCGGAGCAATCGATTCTCGGAGCGGTTTTACTGGATAAAAACGCGATTTTGAAGGTGGCGGATATTTTGACAAGCGATGATTTTTATAGGGATGATCATAGGATAATTTTTGAATCAATGCTGACTTTATTTGAAAAACGCTCGCCGATTGATCTGGTGACTTTGACCAATGAATTGGAAACTGATAAGAAATTGAAGGAAGTGGGCGGGGCGGGTTATTTGTCTTCTTTGGTAAACGGTGTGCCATCGTCAGCACATATCACCAGATATGCTGAGATTGTGCGGCATAAGGCGACTTTGCGCCGACTGATTCATGCTTCGGCAAAGATAATTGAGCTGGGGTTTAATGAGTCGGATGATATTGTCGATGTGCTCGATCAGGCCGAGACTACAATTATGGGAGTGAGTCAGAAATTCTCCAGTGATAATTTTGTACCGATCAAAGCCGTTTTGGAAGAATCATTTAATAGAATTGATCAATTGCATAAAAA
This sequence comes from Candidatus Berkelbacteria bacterium, assembly GCA_009885355.1. Taxonomy (GTDB): domain Bacteria; phylum Patescibacteriota; class UBA1384; order VFKW01; family VFKW01; genus VFKW01. The sequence continues at coordinate 2,681 of VFKW01000055.1, read as the reverse complement.
TAAGGGATCGGTGCGGGGTGTACCGACAGGTTTTCGTGATTTGGATAATTTATTATCAGGTATGCAGGCATCGGATCTGATCATTATTGCTGCTCGTCCTAGTATGGGTAAAACAGCTTTAGTTTTGAATATTGCGCAAAATGTGGCTTTGAAATCAAAAATTCCGGTTGGGTTTTTCTCTTTAGAGCAATCAAGGGAGCAGATCGTCGATAGGTTGCTCTGCATGGAGGCTGGGGTTGATCTGTATAAATTGCGTACCGGACAGTTGCATGAAGATGATTTTCCAAAAATCGGATATGCAATGGGATCGTTGGCGGAAGCGCCGATATTTATCGATGATTCGCCGATGCTTTCAGTGATGGAAATTCGAGCCAAAGCCAGGCGTTTGCAGATGGAGCATGGACTTGGACTGGTCATTATCGATTATTTGCAGCTGATGGAAGGGAAAAGCGGAAGTGGCGAGCAAAATAGGGTGCAGGAAGTTTCTCAAATTTCTCGAGCGTTGAAAGGTTTGGGAAGGGAGCTAAATGTACCGGTAATTGCGCTGTCACAGCTTTCGCGTGCGGTGGAGTCTCGGGATAAAAAGATTCCGATGTTGTCTGATCTTCGAGAGAGTGGTTGTTTAGCCGGTGATACATTGATTTTAAATGCTCAAAATGGGCAAAGATTTCCGATAAAAGATCTGGTTGGGAGAGACGATTTCTATTGTTTGAGTGCAGACGATGAGATGAAGCTCAAAAAATCTTTAGCTAGTCGAATATTTTCAACTGGCAAAAAACAGGTTTATGAGCTAGTTTTAACAAGTGGTAAAAAGATCAAAGCGACAAGCAATCATAAATTTAAATTGCTGGATGATTGGAAGCCGCTTGGTGATTTAAAAGTAGGCGATTATATCGCTACGCCGAGGGTTATTAATAATTTTAAGAATAAAAATGATGAATTAACTGACGGGAAGATTGTTGTGTTGGCACATCTGATTGGGGATGGTTGTTATCTAAAAAAACAACCTTTACATTACACAAATGCTGATGAAGAATGTTTAAAGATTGTTGACAGGTGTGCAAAAGAAGAGTTTGGAACGATTAATCGATGGGTGAAGCAGGGGAATTGGCATCATTTATATCTATCAAGTCCGGAAAAATTGGCACGTGGCAGGAGAAATCCGATAGTCAAATGGTTGGATGAAGAGCTTGGAATCTTTGACCAAAGATCTGGTGAAAAAAGAATCCCACAGGCTATATTTGGCTTAAGTAATGAAAAAATTGCTTTGTTTTTGAGGCATTTATTTGCTACTGACGGTGGATTGACAAAATCGTCGTTAGTTTGGCGTTTGCATTATACAACTAAAAGTAGGCTTTTAGTTGAGGATGTTTGCCATTTATTGTTGCGTTTTGGAATATTGTCGAGGATTAAAGTTAATAAAAAAACAGGTTATGATAATGTATTTGATTTGGTTATAAATGGCGACGATCAAAAGAAATTTTTACAGAAGATTGGAATCTATGGCGCAAAAACTCAAAATGTGGCTAAGGCTTTGGATGAGATTTGTGATATTAAACGAAATACAAATGTGGATATTATACCAAGTGAAATATGGTTAAGAATAAAAAATATCTATAATAAGATCGGCTGGACGGGTAGAAAGTTTCATGAGGAAATGGGCTGGGCTTATAGTGGAACTCAAAGGTATAAAAATGGAATTTCCAGGTTTAGGTTAGCTGAGATTGCCAAGGTTTTGAAAAATGATGAATTGATGAGATTTGCCCAATCTGATATATTTTGGGATCAGATCAAGGAAATTAATACACTTGGGGTTGAAGAGGTTTTTGATATTACTGTTCCAGGAGAGCATAATTTTATCGCAAATGATCTCGTGGTTCATAATTCAATTGAGCAAGATGCAGACGTGGTGATGTTTATTTATCGAGATGATTATTATAATAAAGAGACGGAAAATAAAAATATTGCGGAAATATTGGTGCGAAAACACCGAAATGGCCCGACCGGGGATGTGAAATTGTACTTTCAGCCTTCTCAAACAAAATTTGGGAATTTGGATCATGCGAGGGCAAATAAGCCTGGGGTTGGAGCGGAGTAAAGTCGCGTAGCGACGCGACGGTATAACGTATAACGTATAACGTATTAGGGGGTTACCGATTTTGTTCTGATTTACTTGAAGAGTATTGTTCGAGCCTGTCGAGAACTATGGAGGTGTATTCAATCCTGTGGATAAGCTGTGGATAAGTTTGGTAGCTGGTAATTAGTAGTTAGGGGTTAGGCTGTGGATAAGTCGATATGTTAGTTGGATTGACAAGGTTAGGATCGTTATTGTTGACAGTAAGTATTGACACGGTTATTAAAAACAATTATGATAATATAACGATCCGGAAAGAACATTGACAAAAAGTTGCGGCGAGAGGAAAGGCCATGAAGTGGCTTGTCCTTTCTTTGCAACATAAAACATTACGTTGTAAGGAGGGAGATAAATCTTTGGAGGGACTAAGTGTTTTTCCGGGGATAACGATCTCATAAACAAAAATAGCGCGACGAACAGCATTAATTTAAAATATATTTAGGCTGACATTTCGACATCGCGCTTTTTTGTTGTATGAAGTTTTTTATTCTCCATTTGGGTTAATACCCCGCAGCTTGCTGCGTGCGAATACCTTGTTCTATTCGTC
>VFKW01000077.1 GCA_009885355.1 Candidatus Berkelbacteria bacterium | reverse complement strand
TGGAAGTAATTGGGATTAAGGTGGCTTCTGGGATTTCGGATCAGCCAATGTCTGACAAAGAGACTATACAGGGGGCGGTGACTCGGGCGAAAATGGCGCTGAAAGAAGCTGGTGCGGATTTTGGAGTTGGGTTGGAGGGTGGTATTACTCATATTGATAATAATATGTTTTTAACAGGTTGGGTGGCGGTGGTGAATGTTGAGGGGAAGGTTGGTTTGGCGAGTTCTGGGCGAATTGAATTGCCTGAAAAAGTGGCGGTAGAGATCAAAAAAGGTGAGCGCGAGTTAGGTGATATCATTGATGAATTGGTTGGTGAAAAAAATACTGGTCATGGGCGAGGTACAAATGGTGTTTTAACCAAAGGTTTGACAACTCGAACTTCAGGGTTTGAGAACACCTGTATCGAGGCAATGGCGCGGTTTATCAGTCCAGAGTATTACCAAAGCTAATAAGCTCATAAGCAGCCACCGCCGGTTGGCGGGGTCCCGCTGCGGCGGGATAAGCTAATAAGAATTAGGCTGATCTGGTTGGTTTGAATTGACATTTGGCAAAATAAATGGCATAATATTGTAAGCAGTAAGTTATGCGCTCGTAGCTCAGCTGGATAGAGCGCCAGATTGCGGATCTGGAGGTCGCAGGTTCAAATCCTACCGGGCGCACAGAAAAAATCTCACTGGAAAGTGAGATTTTTTGTAGTTGGTAGATAGTAGTTGGTAGTTAGGGGGGAGGACGGGATAGGTACTTATGCAAATGGTTCTCGCCAACTACTAGCTACTGACTACTCGGCCTCAGCCGTGGGCCAGGGCGATTAGCCATATCTGGCGGACGCCGGCAGCTCGCAGGGTGCGGGAGCATTCGGCGATGGTGGCGCCGGAGGTGATGACGTCGTCGAGTAAAATGATATTCTTGGGGATTTCGGCATTTTTATTTATGATAAAAGCATCTTTGATATTTTCTTGGCGTTCTTTGTGTTTGAGTTCGATCTGGGGTTTAGTATTTTTTATTCTTTTTAGTAAATACTTGTTTACGGGTATTTGGTAGTGAAGGCCGATTTTTTGAGCGATCAGTTCGGATTGGTTGAATCCCCTGTTTTGGAGGCGGGATTTATGGAGTGGCACAGGGATTATTTGACAGTTTGGCGGGAATTTGGTGTCTTTTAGTCTGGTGATCAGGAGGGTTGATAAAGTGTCGGCTAGTTCGAGCAGGCCTTCATATTTGAGATTGTGGATGGCTTCTTTTAGAATAATATCGCGATGATAGCCGAGAATTATTGATTTGGTAAGTGGCAAGTCTTCTTTGCATCTAGAGCAGATCCCCTCTTCGGTCATCTTTTGGCATTTTAGGCAGGTGATGGTTTTGATTTTGATGATTTTTTCAGTGCATGATGTACAGAGATAACTTCCTTCTTGGCGACAGCCAACGCAGAAACGAGGGAAGATAATGTCGAGTAATCTCTCCCCTATTTTGGATATTTTTCGGTCAGGATTTGGCAAATTATTAGCATTATTTTTTTTGGGCACTTGACGCTCCCTGTGGGTCTATTATAATGTAAATAAGTAGTTTTAAATATATTAAATAATTTAACCAGATGGGAAACTGTCTGGCGAGGAGGGATTATGGCAAAGGAAATACCAGTGGTTAAGGAAGCTGAAACAGAGGATTGGCTCGAGGAATATGAGGGTCAGCTCGCAATAGACGCATATCAAACGGCTGATAATGTAGTTATTAAAGCCCCTATTGCAGGTGTGTCGCCGGAAGATTTGGAAATTTCGATCACTGACGAAGTGGTCGGGGTTAAAGGTGAGAGAAAAGATGAAGGCAGTGGCGGGAAAGATAATTATTTCTGCCAAGAATGTTATTGGGGCGCATTTTCCAGGTCTTATATTTTGCCGGTTGCAGTTGACGCCAGTAAAGCAGAAGCAACCTTGAAAAATGGCATTTTGACAATTGTTATTCCTAAACAAGAAAAAACCAAAACCAGAGTATTGAAAGTTAAAGCAGAATAGGTTGCGATAAGCTAGCCACCGCCGGTTGGCGGGGTAAACTCAGGCGGGGTCCCGCTGCGGCGGGATAAGCTGGTAAGGATTAAGAAGTAAGCAGGGGGGGTAGTTCTCCACAAGGTCGAACAATATTATTTATTATTCACCTAGTGTTGAGAATTATTCCTGCTTGTTGTAGAGAGTCAGTGGCTGGAATGCAATCTTTTTATTTTGATAGAACAGATATAGGAGTAGTTAATGAAAATTCGAAAAGCGATAATTCCGGCGGCAGGATTTGGGACGAGATTTTTACCATTTACAAAAGCTTCGCCAAAAGAAATGCTGCCGATCGTCGATAAGCCCGTAATTCAGTATGTGGTAGAAGAAGCGGTGGCGGCCGGGATCGAGCATATTATCATCATTACAGGTTCGAACAAGCGAGCGATCGAAGATCATTTTGACTATAATTTTGAGCTCGAAGAGAGATTGAAACAAACTGGCAAGATGGATGAATACAATGAAATCAGGGCAATATCTGATATTGCAACTTTTACTTATGTGCGCCAAAAAGAACAGCTTGGCAACGGACATGCGGTGTTATGTGCCAGGGAAGTGATTGGCAATGAGCCGTTTGCGGTTTTGTGGGGCGATAATTTTATGTGGTCCGAGCCGGGGCATTTGAAACAGATGGTGGAAGAATTTGAGAGAAATCCAGGTTGTATCATCGGGGCTCAGTTCAGAGAAACAGAGGATGATTTTAATAGATATGGTTATGGTAAGGGTGAAAAAAAAGCGGACGGATTTTTTAAATTATCGGATATTATTGAAAAACCAGGGAAAGTAAATGCGCCGTCGAACGTGGCTCTCATGGGCGGATATATTTTAACGCCGGAGATTTTGGACATACTGGACGAGATGCGGCCGGGTCCAAGCGGCGAAATATACTTGACAGAGGCTTTAAAGGTAATGATTGAGCGCAAATTGCCGGTTTATGCTAAAGTGGTAGAAGGCAGTAAATTTTATGACTGCGGCGATAAATTGGAATATTTGAAGGCAAATTTGGATTTTGCGATGAAACGTGAAGAATTGGCAGAAGGTTTGAGGGAAAAAATGACGGAGTTACTCAAGGAATCCGAGAAAAAAATCAAAGTGTCTGTCAGCTAAGCTCTCGGGAGGGGCTATGGGAAATAAAAAATTATTGATCGGAATCGGAGCGGGGCTTTTTGTAGTATTTTTAATTTTGATAATATTGATGGCCAGCGGGAAAAATAATGGTACAAATAATCAGGTAGTTCTTGGGCCAGGGACGGTGACTTTATGGACGCCGATCGGGGATGAGGCGGCTTATGCGCCGATTATCGAGAAGCTTCAGGAAACCGATACAGTTTTAAATATTGTGGCAAAAAATCCGGCTACTTATGAGGAAGACTTGGTAAATGCAATTGCTTCAGGAGGCGGACCAGATATTTTTATGATAAAAAATGATTGGGTGCCAAAGCATTATCAGAAGATTTCACCGCAGCTTTATACAAAATCTAGATATAGCGATACGGCGAAGGATTTTAAAGCGATGTATCCGGCAGCAGTGGCAAACGAGATGATCGGGTCGGGTGGAGATATATTCGGTTATCCGGCGACTTCTGATCCGCTGGTTTTGTATGTAAATCAAGGGATGATAGATGATTATAAGGTTCAGCTGAACAATACAGAAGATGGTATGAGTGATGAAGTAGCAAGCTTACTCTTGAAACCGCCGGCAACATGGGATGATTTCAAAAAAGTGGTTAAGTTATTAACTGTTAAAAATGGTGCAGTAGTTATTCGGTCAGGTGCGGCGCTGGGAACATCAAATAATATTAATGGAGCGCAGGATATCTTGTACCTTATGATGCTGCAAAATGGGACGAGCTTTTTATCGGCTGATGGAAAATCGGCGGTTTTTCAACTTCAACAAAAATCACAGCGGGGAGATGATGTTTATCCAGGTTTAAATGCGCTTGATCTTTATACAAGTTTTGCAAATCCTGCCAGTGATGTTTATTGCTGGAATGAATCATTGCCAAATGCCTTGGATTATTTCACGCAAGGAAAGGTTGGATTGATGATCGGGTATGCGTCACAGGAAAATTATATTCAACAGATGGATCCAAATTTAAATTATGAAGTGGCTCCGCTGCCTCAAGTGCGTCAGACATTGTCTCCTAGTGGGTTTTCGCAATATTGGTCCTGGACAGTAAATAGAAATTCAAAGTTTAAGAAGTTATCATGGGCGGTTATTTCCAGTATGATGGAGTCAAAAAGTCGAGGAGATTATGTGATAGCGACAAAAAGAAGTCCGATCGTACTGGAGGATTTGGATTCAAAGACTGGGAATACAATTTCGGGTCAGATTTATCTTTCAAAAACGGTATATAAACCTGATGAGCTAAAATATAACAGTATTATGTTGAAGTCGATTTATGATGTGACGCATGCTCATCAGCCTATCGGGATTAGTTTGCAAAATGCCGCTCGAGATATAACAGCTTTATTGCAGAAGAAATAAGGAAATTAATGAATCCAGATGATCTTAAATTGAATCTAGATCAAATGCTCAGACCTGAAGTGAATACTATTGGCGGGATTATGGAATTTATCGTGGCAAGAATGTTGTTTATGGGCGGGGTTTTGATGGTGATCGCTGTGATTTATTCAGGAATTATGTATATTACCGCCGGCGGGGAGCCGGCAAAGGCTGCGCAGGCGCGAAAAAATTTGGTATGGGCGATTACTGGTTTTATTATTATTTTATTATTCCAGTCGATTATTGTGTGGGTGCCAAATATTATTACTAAAGGGACGATTGATTAGGGAGAGAAATGGGAATTGACGCCATACTTAAAGGAATATTTCAGAGAAATTGGGCGAATGCCAGCTTGATTGATGTGATTGATATATTATTGAAATCTATTCAGCTATTACTCTTGCTTGGCGGTGTAGTGGCGGCGATTTTTATTATCCAAAGTGGAACGGAATATTTAATGGCTTTTGGACAAGAGGCAAAGGCGGCCAAGGGGAAAAATGGATTGATTGCTGCTGTAACTGGGATTATTATAATAGTGATTGCTTTTTCGTTGGTAGGTATGGTTACTGGAATGATCGTAAAACCTGATAAAATACCACAAATGATTAAAACTCCGCCGGCTATGAATTAGAATATTGACGTTGGGGCTTGGATTTATTATAGTAAAGATGGAGCGAAAAAGGAGCCAAATTGATTTTAGAAACGTTTGTTTCTAAAGTAATGGCAGTAGGCGTTCCGGCGCCAATCATCCCATTTGACTATATTCCTTTTGCGGTGTTTGTAGGTAATCTGATTCAGGTAATATTATTCATTGCAGGGATTTTGGCTGTTGTTTACTTGGTTTTCGCAGGAATTCAATATATAACGGCGGGAGGTGATTTAGTAAAAACATCAACGGCAAGGACTGGGATTGTCAATGCGATTATCGGGATAGTTGTGATTTTACTGGCTTTTTCGATCGTCGTATGGGTACAAAATGTCATTAATTTAGGTAAATTTTAAAAAAATAATAAATAATAAGGAGGATATATGGGTTTCTTGGAACATGTTGTGTCGCATGCATATGCGGCAGATACCGTATCTGGTGGCCAGGTAGGTGGTTTTGGTATTCCGGCACTAGGCCAGCTGAGTTTTAATCAGACGATTGCAAATATTATTAACACGGTATTATTTGTTGCTGGTATTCTGGCAGTTATTTATCTGGTTTATTCTGGTATTCAATATATCACGGCAAATGGTGAACCGGCAAAAGCAACGGCGGCTAGAACAGGGATTATTAATGCGATTATCGGTATTATTATTATCTTGATTGCTTTTTCGATCTCTTCTTGGGTCAAAAGAGGTGTCAAAAATACAAATGCAAATTTAGGTATGGAAATTAATCAGACAATTACCCGAATAGGTTAAAAATGATATTTGATCATTTTGTAACAAAAGTTTTTGCAGCGCAAGGAGTGAGTTCAGGTCAGGTGGGCGGTTTTGGCATTCCGGTTTTTATCAATATGAGTTTCAATCAGACAGTTGCAAATATTATCAATACGGTATTATTTATCGCTGGTATTTTGGCAACTATTTATCTGGTTTATTCTGGTATTCAATATATCACGGCCAATGGCGAACCGGCAAAAGCAACGGCGGCCAGAACAGGGATCATTAATGCAATTATCGGTATTATTGTCATCTTGGTTGCTTTTTCGATCTCCGCTTGGGTTACGGGGGGCGTAAAAGGTGGTTCTGCGGGATTGCAGGCAGGTGGAAGTCCGGGTGGAGCAGGTTGGCCTCAACCGCCAGCGCCAAATAATGGCGGTGCAGGAACTGGGACGGTTGATCCGGGCAATACGATTCCACCGGCTCAGGGTTCAGGTGGTAATGGATCTACTCAGCCGGTAACCGATCCATGGAACAGGACGCCAAATACGCCGAATGGTACAGTAAATCAGGGAAATACGATGCCACCGGCATCAGGTTCAAATTAAGAGAATATACAAAGAAAGGACCCGGACAACAAAGTTGCTCGGGTCCTTTTTGTACCATTTTGGTACTAATTATAATGGATAGTTTTTGAGCTGCCGACAGATGTCAGTAGCAAGATTTGCTCCCGCTGTGCGATAGCACAGGGGGAGATTGTTGTCTTTCTGGCGAGATCTATTTATATTAGATCCTACAGTATAACCGTAGACACTAATATTCAGATCGCCATTTGTTGCTGAGGATTTGCCCTTAAATGTAAGGACATTTCCTTTGCAATCTGTTAGCTTGTCATGAGTCTTGGCGTCACGGATGATCGCCGAATACTCAATTGTGACGATCTCTTGATCACCACTGCTGTTTACATTGACATCACCAATGGTGACATCAATATTATCACTGTTATCAGCCGAGCTGATGTCACAGGATAATATTTCAATGATAAATTTTGGAGCTTGCGCTCCGTCGACTCTCACCTGCGTGGGGTCGTAATTTTTGTCTCTTTTGTGCGCTTCAATGCACGAGTTATACCAAGAGACTTGCTCCTGATACATCAGAGCGCCTATTTTCCCTGTCATGCCATTAAGGGCAGACACTAGAGAATCTTGGGCCCTCTGGTATTCTGTTTCTATCCTTTGTGGATCATCAGTTTTACTGATGATTTCACCATTGACGCTAACTCGTCTAAAGCTAGCGACAGTGGCTGCCCAGAAGGATTTGCCTTGGAACCGCGGGGTTCCAGTTGAAGTCTGCTGCACCACAGAGTTGTTTGGAGGGCAAGTGTTGCCTTCGTCCAGCTCTGTGACTACCTCGGCGAAAGCCGGGGTGGTGAGTGTTAAGGCAATCATAAGAGCAATAAAATAGAGTTTCATTTTTTTGACCCTCCCAGGTCTTGTATTCCGGAACGGGTCCGGTACGTGATGTTAAGCTTCGGATATCGAGTCAGGCGTGAACCTGATTTGTATTTGATATCTTGGTTGGAATTATAGCATAAGATTGCCCTTTTGTCAAGGGGTAAGATGATGATTTA
>VFKW01000057.1 GCA_009885355.1 Candidatus Berkelbacteria bacterium | reverse complement strand
GGACATGACAAGTCCAATACCGTTTACAAAAGCTTAAAAGCCGACCCTTGCGCTTAATTACAAAACTTGAGTGTTTTTTGAGCTAAAAGGTCGGTTTTTCAACGGTCTCTTAATGGTAGGATTGAAAAATGGATGGTAATTTTTAAATCCCAGATCAAGCAGGATAATTAAGATACTATTATAAATCAGTCCAAGTGAAAAAATAAGAAGAACAACCCAAGTAACTAATTCAAATGTTTTTAATAATTTTAACCACATATAATTTCCTAATAATCTATATTACTGAGGTTGTAAATCGGGGACATGACTGCCAAGACGACAAAAGCGACGGCTAGCCCGAGCAAAACAATAATGACCGGCTCGAGGCAGCGGAAAGAGATTTTATTTTCGTATCGGCTTCGGTTTCATAAAAGTGGGAAAGGCTGACCAGCATTTTATCAGTTGTACCACTTTCTTCACCGGCGCTTATCATATTTACCATAATACTCGGGAAAAGCTTGGGGAATTCCTCTAAGGAGCTGCTAATCGGAATACCTCGCTCCAATTCATTGGCAACTTGTTCAAGCGAGCCGCGATAGATGCGGCTATCGGCAACGCTGCTAGTCATTCTGACCGCTTTGACGATCGGGACGCCACTAGTGATCAGTAAAGATAGACAACTGCTAATATCAGTCAGGGCAATATTTTGATGGATTGAGCCAAAAATAGGCATGCGGAGTTTTATAAGTCCCCACAGAAGAGCGCCGACGGTCGTTTTTTTTGTAAAGACAATAAAGAGAAACAGTAAGATGGAAAATACTAAAATAATCCAGATGATATTTTGTTCTAAAAATCGACTGGCATTAATCATAAATTTGGTGGCGGCAGGCAGATTGGCGTTGGCACCGGCATAAAGATCAGAAATAACCGGAACGACGGTTTTGATCATAACAGCGATAACGCCGACAATGACTGTAACAACCAAAATAGGATAAACCATGGCTGATTGCAGTTTCTTGCGCAGACCGGATTCTTTTTCCTTGGCTTCAGCTAAACGGAAAAGGATTTTATCGAGATTCCCTGTGGCTTCGCCGGCTTTGATCATGCTAATATCAATCTGATTGAACATTGCGGGATGCTTAGCGGCGGCATCAGACATTACCCGGCCTTTGCTGACTTCATCCCTGATAGATAAAATGATACCACGAACTCGAGGATTGGGGATCTGGGAAATAATATCTAAAGCACGTAATAAAGGAACGCCGGCTTGAAGCATGGTGCCTAGTTTTTGATAAAGAGAACTTTTTTCCCAAGCGCTTATACCGCCAAGTGAAATACTGGCGTTTAGCATGGCAAAAAAAGTGGGTTTTAGTTCAAGGCGATGCGGGTTGAGGTGCATCTTCTTTAGGCGATCTTCAGCATCATGCTTATTTTTGGCCCGTATAATACCTAAGACTGGAATGTCCTGTTCATTTAGCGCCTGATATTTATAGTGGTTCATATTATCCCCTTTTTTTAATATAATTTTGTGATTTCAAATGTTGGTGTAATCGATCCGCCAATGTTACGAAATTTACGGATGATCCTGATATAGGTAGCGCCGCCATTTAAACCATTATCAACGGCGCTAGTTAGGCCAGCATTATTCATAATGGTTTTTTCTGGGGAGAAATTATATAAATCAACAAATGTAGTATTTTTTGAAACAGTATCTTTATTTTTTATAAATCTGGATGTACCGTCATTACAGAAAACCTTAATTCCTGTTTGATCATAACTCTGATTGCTTGAGGTACTTCCGGCATAGCACTTGTCATCTACATCTGTTGAGCTGTCAGGAAAGCCTGAAATTCCGGAAGATGTTAGACTTTGGTACGAGGGTGTCCTATTAATAATTTCTATCTTGGTTATAGTTTTATCATTATCTGAGACATAAATATGCGTATTATTGGCGGAAATGTTGGTGTATTTTGTAGTTGATACGGTGAGTGTTTTAAACGAGGTAGCCGGAGAAAGATCGCTCAGTATTTTCATAATTGTTGGTCTGGCACTAACTTCAGCAAGAATGTAGCAGTCACCGGTGGCATTAATTGCCATGCGGGTGGGTTTTGCTAGATCAAAAGATCTATTAAATGTTGGATTGTCTGGATTTGCGAGATCGTAGACATATAGGCCCTTGTTTTTCAGTAATAGATAAAGCTTGTCATTCTTGATTTCCATTTGATATGGGTTTTGCGTAAGTACGGCTCCTAAATCTACGGTAGCAGGGTTTAGACCAATATTATCTTGATCAGTGATATTGAAAATCGTAAGTTTATTGTTGCCAGTTTGATTGGAAACGGCATAGAGGTATTTATTTGATCCGGATTTGTAGGTGGCAATTTTGAAAGGTTTGGAATCCATATTGGTGTAATAAGTGTCGATGACGCGGGGAAAATTGACTTTTTGACTATTCCCGACTGTAGTGGTATCGATGGATTGGATGCCGCTAGAGGAGGCGACGTAAAGTCGTTCTTCTAATACACCTTCATTGATATACGCAAAATCTGAGACTTCGCCGATGACGGGGGCGCGTTTGATGATCGCATGATCAGGATCACTGGCCAGCTTGGCGGCATCATAGATAACAAAAGTATCACTTGAAAAAGTGCCGGCAATTAAGGCATTGTAGGCGGTCCCACTATAGGTAATCTTATCAAAATATAGTTTGGCAATTTTTTCGCCATTAACTGATTGGCGATCGGGCGTTTTCCAGTCTTTTGCTGCGATTTTTCTCTTAGCGACGCCAGTAGAAATATCAAAAACATAGAGTCCGTTCCTGTTAGGCTGACTTGTATCATTACGGCTGGCATAGAGCTCTGTGCCATTGGAGTTGACTGCTAAATTGCCAAATAATTCACCATAAGGGACCATTGGTCCGGTGGCGAGGGTGTCAATATTGGTAACCGGCAAGGATACTAAGCCATTGGCCACAGTAGCCAAATAGAGGAAGCCGTTACTGTAAACGGCGTCGTTGACCATATCTTTTGTAGTGCCGGATGAATATATCACTTTCATATTGGCTTTTGTGCGATCGGTAATATTGACTACTCCGACGCCACGTGTGCCAGCGGCATAAACACCATAGACTTTGCCGTTGACTGTATAGACATGGAGATTACGGGGGACTTCACCGTCGCCAAAACCGGTCGTCTTGGAATAGTATTCTGAAATGGGGAAGTCATAACTTAGAGTCATGGCAGAATCTTTTTTGTAAATAGCCATGCGATCGCTAATTTGGGCCATACCTGTGATACAACTAACTCCCCGGTTGTTGCCGCATTCATAATAAATTGTATACATGTTTTGGTCCGCGGGATCGGACTCATTTATGGAGGCGGTTTCATAATGAGTATAAAGCGCGCCCTGGCCGACAACTTTTGTACTGATGGTAGCGCGATCAGGCTGCTCACCGACAGTGGCTTTAGTGATGGTGCCATATTTACCTGAACTTCCGATCTCAACCGTGCTGCTCTGGGAAAGAAGAAAATTGTTCGCGGCAATGATCGGACGGCCGGATGCGAACTCGGTCTCGCCGGCACCCATTATCATACGAGGCTTTGTAGGATTTTCAAGATCGAATATTTGCAGATTGCCGTCTGAATAGACATCACTGTTGCTACCGTTCGTTACTGTATCCCATTTTTTTTGCCAATTATAAAAATGATGGAGCTGCTTGTCATAGATGTAATACCCTCTAGCGGGTTCGGGTGGATTTTTGTTGCCGCGGATGAAAAGAGTACTGTTGTCGAGAGAATTGGCGGCTGGATCTTGGTAAACAAGTTTATAGGAGTGCTTTATACCGGCATAATAACTGGTGATGAGATAGTAGCCGGTTTCAGGTTTGACAGCGTAATAATTGTGGGAACGATCGATATTATTGAGATCAATAGTCCCATCGTTTCTTGTATTTGTAGTAACGTCGACATAGTAGCTGGTTGCTGTTTTGTCTGCAAGCAATTTTGCTTTTAGTTCTTCGATCGCGCCGCTTAGGACATTTTGGGACAATTTTGTATCGATGACGCGGCGGCTATTTTGACCGAGGGAAGTATCGAGGCTAATTAGTCCCAGGGTAATTGGCACCAATGTGCTGATCACGACTAAAACAAGCAGTATTGCCGAACCTTTTTTGTCTAGATGTATTTTCATACTTTCCCCTTAGTAAATGATGGTGATTAATAATTTATTTCCGGACTGATGGTGGTTTGGATATCAAACGAATATGGGTATTTAGTGTGGACGGATGTAAATGTGGCCGATATAGAGACATGATTGTCATTTTTGCCGCTAAATGTAAGGGAGGTAATTTTTACAAAAGATGAATTGACCTGGATTGCGCCGGTAATGTTATCCAATTTTATTTGATAGTTTAACTCTATATTTTGATTAATACTATTATAAGTATATTGCTTTGTATCTTTAACATCAGTTAGGCTACAACCACCGGTGCCGGATTTTGTTTCTATTTTTAGCTCACTTGGGCTGACTGTGAGACCGCAGAACCTGTCACTTTTGATGTCTCGACCGATTAAATCGATAATATTTCGAGCTTCAGTTTGGACATCACGCATTACGGCGGCTCTGGAGCCAATGCGCTGAGTGGTTAAAATGACGGAATAACTCATAGTCATAAGAACGGCAAAGAGTGCCATTGATACTAACATTTCAACTAAGGTGAAAGCGCGGCGATGCATATTGCTCCTAATTTTGGTTGGGGTCGTAAAAATAATAATCAAGGGATATAACGGTATCGGTTGATTTAAAATGAACATCCGACCAAATGACTTTGATATTTAATTTACGATAATGATTTGAGGAGACACCAGTGGGGGCGGCTTTGGCGACGGTAACCGTGCGGGTAAATTGAGTTTTATTCATTAGAGGAAGAAGAGAAGTTTCTGAACCGGAAGCGTATTGGTAATCTTTTGAACCATCTAGAGTAAAATAGATGTCAGAAGTTGAAGAACTGGTTTTATCTTTCATAAAAGTATCCCAGTTGGTTGGTGTTGTGTGAGTACTATGGGGTGTTTTTGACTCAAGATTGTACATCGACTGGAGCTGATCGTGCGCCTCGACGGCGAGATAATATGCCTGCAATCTTTGAGTGGCCATCAAAGCGTTTTTTTGATGGTTGGAGACGGCTCCCATGGCTTTTTGGACAATCAAAACGACTAGTACGAGGCTAACCAATACTTCTATCAAGGTGAAACCTTTGTTGTGTTTTGATCGTTTTATTTTCATATTTCCCTTAAGATGCCACCAGCGTGCCGGTGAGCGGATAAAATTCGATGGTTCGTGTTTGATCGATGACGGTGCTTTTTACGATAAGAATTAATTTTGTGACGCTGGATAGATAGCTGTCGGCTTGTTTTATCAGATAAGTTTGGCCGAAGGTGACTTGATTGTTATTGTAGCGAAATTGGATACCGCCGGTTTTATCATCAGTGGTTAATGAGCTAAGGCAATCCGTTGTATCTTTGTAGCATATTTGATCAATGATGACGCCGGCGGGAAGCTTGACATTCCATTCTTCTTTTTTTTCGATAATAGGTAGTCCATCTGCGTCATTGCCGGTTTGATATGTTCTTTGGATATCCAACTGACGATTTCCAACTGTAAAAATGAGGCGGAAGCCATTGTGCATCGATTCAGTATTGCTCGTGGTTAATTGTGCTTCGTCGGTAATTTCCTGATTTGGGGCGGCAGTCTCATTTTTGACAAGCTCGACTTGCTCTCGGATAGTTTCAACGGATTGGTCGAGATTACGCTTGGCGTTGGCGAGGCGAAAAGTATAGACGCCGACAGACAAAAGAGTAGACATAATAGCCATGACTACCAATAGTTCAATGAGAGTATAACCATATTGTCGTTGATTTTGATACAACAAACCACCCCCTGAAATGTTTATTGACTGGTACTGACGTAAAAACCGGACGGAAATTGATATTTGATATCTTCTGCTGTAGTTTTACTTTTTGTATCCAGCTCTTGCGAGCCGTTGCCGTATTCGACTCTGGTATCATCACATTTATTTCCGCCAGGTACTGTTACTGTAATGTCACAATCTTCTTTTAATTTGGCATCGCTTGTATTTTCCAGAGCAGCACTGATCTCATATTTTGACTTTTCTGGAGTTACAGCATAACGATAGGCAAAATTATTTGCACCGTCGTTTGTTGGGTTGGATGGGTCGCGAAAAGGATAGGACACAAATTGGGAGCCTAATAAGCAATCATTTACACTGATAAATCCGGTTATGTTAACATTAATTCCACTTTTATTTTTACAGTCTAGTATCAAATCATCTTAGTCTTTGTGCAATATCTCAAGCTTAAACTTTTTAATTGCTTTTTCTTTTGTAAATGTCCAGTTTATCT
>VFKW01000163.1 GCA_009885355.1 Candidatus Berkelbacteria bacterium | reverse complement strand
GAGAAAAAATAATTCTCCTTTCTAAAAAATTAAAACGGCATAGGCCGCCCTTCGGGTTGATCTTCGGGTTTTTGAAGTGGATAATTATTTTTTCCTTTATATAATCCTGACGGATGAGGAGAAGATATTTGTTCGATAACAAAAAAGAGAGCCTGTAAAGACTCTCTTTTTTACTGTTCTTATTCTTCGGTTTTTTCTTCTTTTTTCTCTTTAGTTTCTTTGGTTTCTTTAGCTTTTTTGGCTGGTTTTTCTTTTTTTGATTCTTTTTGTTCGGCTTGCTTTAATGACAAAGTGACTTTACGTGCATCGGTTTCGATGGTTAAGACTTTGAAATTATGAGTTTCAGCTTCTTTGACGGCTGAGTGAGGATCGTTTGAATCATTGGAAATCTCAGAAACTTGAACGATACCTTCTAGCTTGTCTGATATTTTAACAAAGACACCAAATGGAGTAACGCGAGTGATCTGGCCTTCGATATCTTCACCGACTTTAAGCTTGGAAGCTTCTGTGTTCCATGGATCTGACATAAGACGTTTGATGCTGAGTGAGACGCGGCCATTATCGATGCCGATAACGACAACTTCAACTTCTTGACCAATAGTGAAGAGTTTACGTGGATCGTCGACGCGTTCCCACGAAATCTCAGAAATGTGAACCAGGCCTTCGAACTCACCAAGGTTAACAAAGACACCGAAATCAACGATGCCGGTGACTCTGCCTTGGATGTGCTGGCCGATAACATATTGCATAGCTTTTTCTTCTTGAAGAGCATCGCCGGCCGCTTTTTCGGAGAAAATCAATTTATTGGCACCGCGGTCAAAAGAAATAACTTTGACGCGAAGCAATTGATTGACTAATTCATTTAGTTTGTTTAAGATTTTATCTTTGTCGCCACCGGAAACGCGAGGATAATGGGCGCTGGAAAGCTGAGAAACTGGCAAAAAGCCTTCAACATCGCCGAATTGAACGATGAGGCCACCGCGGTTGGCTTGGGTGACTTTAACGGAAAGTAATTCACCTGAATCCAATTTTTCCTGTAGAGTTCGCCAGATACGTTCACGATCAGCACGACGCAAAGACAGGACGACAAAGCCTTCATCATTTTCTAATGAGAGAACGTAGGCGAGGACTTTGTCACCGGTTTTTAATTCGGCAAAGTCGTAGGAAAATTCACGCTCTGGAATAAAACCAAGGCAAAGGCCTTGAACATCAACTAAGATGCGATTTTTGGTCATGGAAGTGATAGATACTTCGACAACGTCACTTTGACGAAATGGAATGAGGGCTTGACCGGCTTCTTCAACCAGTTCAGCCATTGTGTTTAATTCTTTTGACATTTATAGTCTCCTAATATATTTATAATCTAATTTTTTTTATTTTTGGTTTTGGCAGGTATTTTTCTTTTGCTTGCTGTTTTTTATAAATTTTACGTAATTTTGGCAATTTAACAATGGTATAATAAACAATCCATAGGGTCCAGATGGTGATGGCAAGCATATTTAGAAGCATCACTAGACGATTGGAAAGCATATAAATACCTTGGAAACGAGCCAAAACGAGGATAAGTCCGATAATGCCAAGCCAAGTGGTCATATTGCTAATATGAACAATGAGGATTTTATAAATCGGCATTTTTTTATTTTTCTTATTTAAGGTAATTACAAGGATGATTCCGATAAGAATAAGAAAAATGAAAAAGTAGCCCAATAGTGCAACTAACGGACTTGAAAACGAAAGAGCGGTATCTGAAAGATATGTCCAGCTGAAGATTTTTTTAAAATCAAGCCATTGGACATGATTTACAGACAAGGCAAAGTTTTTGAATTCGCTCATCTTTTATTTTATTACTGAATCGGGTAATCCAGCTCTATTCAAATTGCAAGAGCAACAAGAACAGACCTTTCTAACAAACCTATTTTGGTTTTTAGACCAAAGAGTGGTTTGGTGCCGGGAGGCAGAATCGAACTGCCGACACCATGATTTTCCAATTATGTGGACTATCTCATCACCTTCTACTAAAAGTAGTTAAGGTGCCGGGCGCTATTTGCAAGATTATTGTTGGGACTCACCTGCTAGTCTCTACACCTTCTCGTCAACCATTGCCCTGACGAGCTCGGCTCGGGATTGTCATTGAATTTCAATGAGTTTCCCCGAATTCACCCGGTTCTCATTCTCACATTTCTGTGAGACGGACCGAAAATTCAGTCATGTGCTCTAACCACTGAGCTACCCCGGCTTGTTGTCAAATTGACTGGCAACTCCCTGTGTCCAGCCAATTAGCTTGCGAAGTATATCCGCATTCATTATTGTAACATGTAACGTGCCAAATTTCAACTGGTTGGTGTTTCTTTTTGATTTACTAGATTTACTAATAAGCGTCTGTGGTCGATAGAATAAATCTTTTGGAACTTTTGTTAACGCGGACCAATATTCTAAGGAATCTTCATAAACACAATTGTCGTGAATATGAATCCTCATTCTTATGGTTTTTTCCTCAATTTGGCAAATTTCTCGAAAAAAACGCATAGCAATATTAATAATTAATGGATCTGAATTAACAAAACGCACCATCCATTTTTCTTTACGACTACCTTCTGCAAGGAAAAGACCCAAACCTATATAAAATAACTCATTACGTGAAATTTTTTCAACTTGCATAGAATAGTCAAGTATTTGCTGGGCGGTTTTTTGTTGATAAGATATTGATCTTTTATGGTTGTATTTTGTAATATTCTCACTGGCTTTTTGTCTAGCATTTGAGATATTCTTTGCTTTAATTTCTTTGGAAAAATCGATTTTTGATAACCAATTTGAAAGTGTGCTTTTTGGAACCTGCAAAGTTTCAGAAATTAAATTATAACTTAAACCTTGTTTGCGAAGATTAATTGCATTTTCTTTTTTTGAACTACCGATGCTATTCATAATCTTATTATATCGTGAGTTTTATATTACTACAATATATTTTAATACTAGAAATTTATCGCTTACCATTTTAGCGAATTCCTCCCATTATTTTTAATTCTAGATTCTTTATTCTAACATTAGTGGGCGCTAGAGGATTCGGACCTCTGACCCTCTCGGTGTAAACGAGATGCTCTGACCAGCTGAGCTAAGCGCCCTAATTTTTCATTTATCAAATGGACTAGTGCCGAGGACAGGACTTGAACCTGCACGAGCTTTCGCCCACTACCACCTCAAGGTAGCGTGTATACCAATTTCACCACCCCGGCTTTCTTTATGTATTATACCTAAAATGATTAATATTTTCAAGGGGGAGTCTTATCCAATGCAAAATGAGCCCGAACTAGGCCCTTTATTCTAATGTAAAAATGAGCCTAAGTATGCTTAATATTACAAGTGACAAAAAGGCGCGTATTGGTTAT
>VFKW01000030.1 GCA_009885355.1 Candidatus Berkelbacteria bacterium | reverse complement strand
TGGCCTTGGGCATCAGGGGAATAAAAATCTGGTGTTTCTTGTGGGCCAAGGGAATTTTATTTAAATAAGAAGTGCGGACGTCGGCGTCTTTGAACTGAGGGAATTTTTTTGGATTATAAATGGTTGTATATATAGGGGCATCCGGATACATTTGGTGGAGGACTTCCAAAACACGCTCGGCGCCGCCGGGGACGGTAAGCCAATCGTGAACAATAGCGATTTTCATTCTAGTAGGCTCCATCGCGATTTATTACAGCTGATAATGTTTTTGATAAAATCTTTAAGTCGAGCCAGAGAGACCAGTTTTCGATGTAAAAAAGATCGAGTTGAACCCATTCTTCAAAAGTCAGATTGCTTCTACCTGAGACTTGCCAAAGACCGGTAATGCCCGGCTTGATAGCGAGGCGTTGTTTTTGAAATCTTGTATAATGGGCCGCTTCTTCTGGCATTGGCGGACGTGGGCCAACCAGGCTCATGCTACCTGTAAAAACATTAAATAATTGAGGTAATTCATCTATACTGGTGCGTCTGATAAATCGTCCAAATTTAGTAATACGTGGGTCATTTGCCAGTTTGAACATGTTTCCGTATTTTTTGATATATTCATCATGTTCTTTTTCAGCGCCAATTCTCATGGAGCGAAATTTGATAAAATTAAACTTATTATGGTTGCCTAGTCTTTTTTGAACAAAAAATACCGGCCCTTTGGAATCAATTTTTACAAGGATTGCGATAATAACAAAAACTGGAGAAAGAATAATTATAAGGATCAATGATCCAATAATATCAACAATTCTTTTGGCGACTTTGCCCCAGCCTTCAAGTGAGGTATGGTTGTATTCTATGATTGGAACGTTTTCCAAGGTGGTTGCATAAATATTTGTGCTTTTCATATCAAAGGCGTTTGGAATGTATTTGAAGGAAATTCTGTTTTCTTTACAAATTGCCAAGATCTCAGCAGCTTTTTCGGCACTGATATTTGTGTCATTTAAAATTACTTCATCTATATGTTTACTGTCTATGATTTTTTGTAACTCATCATAGTGTCCGAGATATTTGATCACAGATTTATGATGATCCGCGTGGTTGAGATAGCCAATAATTTTATAAGGAGAAAATTTATTTTTTTTAATAGATTTGACCAAATAGTCCACTTGGTTGTCGAAGCCGATAAAAATGACTTGCTTGGTGCCGACGTCAAAATAATTTAGAATTCTTTGAAAACTATAGATCAATTGACGGCTGATAAAAACTAAAATTAAAGATGCAATCCAGATATATAGTACGATAAGACGGGAGAAAAAGGCAATTTTGCCAAAGAAAATCCAGATGACGATGACAGTTGTGCCGGCGGCAGTTGCCAGCAGAATTCCCATAACTTCACTGAATCCGCGTCGAGATCGGCGGATATTGTATAATCCCTCAAGTGCGAATATTACCAACCAGACAGGTAATAATTTTAGGCAAAAGATGATATAGTCGCTGAATTTCCAAAGAGGGCCAACAGTTGGGATGATGTCCCAGTTGGCGCGGAGTTTGTACGCAATTAAGAACGCGCAGAATATCATCAGCGCATCGATGGGTAGAAGTATTACTTTAAATATAAGATCGAATTTTCTCATTTCAAATATATTATAACATAATTAGTAGTTAATAAGATAGTAAGCTGATAAGCAGTAAGTTTCAAATTATTTGGGCAAAGAAAAAACTCTGAGGTTCAGAGCTTTTTCTTTTTGCAAATATTAATTTGTAAATTTAGCCTTTTTTCAACATTGGAAGACCTGTTCTCTCGTTTTCCATAACAACGTATCCTGCTGGAAGAGCGTCCAATGAACCTTCTCTAACATCTTGTGCGAAGAAATAAATAACTTGTTTGCGTCCACCGCGTAGAGTTACTTCTTTCATGTGAAGATTGTAAGCGCGACCGCTTTTTTTGGATGTAACTGTATATGCCACTTTAATCACCTCCTTCCTTGTTTTGATTTAGTCTCTATATGTATTGTTAAAGATTACGCGAACCTTGTCAATAGGTTGGATGGTTAGTAAGTATTTTACAGGTTCAAACCAGTCATTTTTTTGAAATATTTTTCAGGTTATCCACAGGTTGGTAGTAGCTGGTAGATAGTAGTTAGTAGTTGGCAGGGGTGGATTTTCGGTTTGTATTCGGGTAGAATGGGGATATAGAATTATTATTTTTTGTAGTGGGACTGCAGGCGTGTAATAAGGGATCAGGGGGCTCGTTTCGATGCCGCCCCCTAGGTCCCTTATGATCCCATACCCCTGCACGACTTCTCCTGAAGCGTAGAAAAAGTATTCTTCTTTCAGAAAAATAAAACTCGCCAAGCATGAGCTTGACTCAGACACTTAGTTTTCACGTGATAAGAAGAATACTTTTTCTACTTTCTGCAGAAGCAGA
>VFKW01000138.1 GCA_009885355.1 Candidatus Berkelbacteria bacterium | reverse complement strand
GGCTAAGAACAAATAGGCTGGCTGGGTCAAGGTGGAGCACCCTTAGAGCTGAACGACCTTGAGGCAGGCAGACTATTTGTTCTATAAGATGGAAAGACTGGCGGGGAGAAATCACCTTAAAAAGCATTAGAGGTCGCGTGGATTTTGTTTTAAATCATCCAATGCTTCGTAGGGGATGGATTTTATGGAGAAATTGTTAGCAGGTACGATTATCATTCAAAAATACCTATAAAATAAATCTATTTTGTGCTATAATCATCTTATGAATTACCAGAAATACACATGGTATAATCGGGGTGCGAAGATAGATAATCCGGAAACAATTCATCAAATTATGTCCCTAGGCGGACTTGATGAAATTCGGATGCTAAAGCAAGAGATCGGTATTGAAAAGATTCGCGAGGCCTATTTGCAACACCCGAAAAAAATTTACTCTCGACCTGTTTTTATGTTTATAAATAATTATATTCTCAACAATCAGGAGCCAATTGATGAGCGAAAATACCTCAAAAATACAGCTCGAAATTGCATTTGATAAGGAATCTATATGAAATTAAAAGAAACATTGCCATCATTTGTTCTGGCCGTACTCTGGTCGTATGATCCGGAGAAAATTGATCTTGTCGCCCATAAAAAACTGATAATATCCCAGGTACTTAATTATGGAAGCAAAGAAGCTACGGACTGGCTTTTTAAGACGTACTCTAAAGACGAAATTACTCAGGTCGCATCATTGATTCCACTTGGTCAATGGGACGAAAAATCCTTGGCTTTGTGGTCACTCTATTTAGGTATTAAGCCGGCTGCGAGATCAGAAAGGATTCTAAGTGGAAAATAACCTATACTGGGATATCTTAGATGAGAAACGCAAAGAAATTCTGCCTCTTTTTGACTTTTTCAAGCCCGATTTTTATTTAGCAGGCGGTACCGCCTTGGCTTTGCTGCTTGGCCATCGCGATAGCATTGATTTTGATTTTTTTACCGATAAATCTTTTTCAACAGTCGAACTTTATGGAAAAATAGAAGAAATATTCAAAAGCTATAAAACACTTAGAACACAAGATAAAAAAGACACACTTACTATTTTAATAGAGGATAATATCAAAGTTAGTTTTTTTGCTTATCCATATCCGCTGGTAAAACCTTTAATTGAAACGGACTATTTAAAAATAGCTTCTATCGAGGATATTGCCTGTATGAAGCTTTCGACCATCACCAGTCGAGTAGCTGCAAAGGATTATGTTGATTTGTATTTCATTTTGCAACAACTTTCCCTGCCAATACTTTTGGACTTAGCCAAAGAAAAATTCCCCTCGCTTGATTCTAACCTTGTTTTAAAAAGTCTGATTTATTTTGATGACATTGTTGACGAGCCGATCACTTTTAAGCACGAACATCAAGTCGATTTTGAGACCATAAAAAGATCACTCGAGACTACCGTCAAAAATTATTTGGACTAAGATCATATCTTACGCACTTCTCTACAATTTGCGAGGTTTTTTACATTTTAGGTAATGATTAGGCGTGTTTCAGGGTAATGATTAGGTAACGATTAAAAAAACATTATATTTGACAAATTGGTCAGTCAGGAATAATTACAATATACAAAGGGGATAGCCCTCTTTGGTCCCCTTTGTATTGAGGCAGGCAGCCATATAACAAGATATGATAATGCCCATAGGGCGACAAAGCGTTAAAAGAAGCGAAGCGAACTTATTTGTTCTATAAGATGGAAAGACTGGCGGGAGAAACCAGTATATTTAATAATATAAATTCGGATATTGACACAGATTTTTTTAATATGGTATAGTGTAAATATAAGTTTAAACCATATTAAAAAAATGGAGGAAAAATGACTACCTTAAACTCAGTTCTACAAAAAAGAATCGAACAAAAACTCGAAACATTAAATTCATTCCGACCATTGCCTGCCTCGCAAGTTGCTAAGCTTCAGGAGCAATTCAAGATTGAAATGACCTACAATTCCAACGGTATTGAAGGAAACTCTTTGACTCTAAAAGAGACTTTTTTGGTGATCAATGAGGGAATTACGGTGAAAGGAAAGCCGCTAAAGGATCATTTAGAAGCCAAAGATCACTTTGAAGCACTTACCTATTTAAGCGATTTAGTAGAGCATGATAAGAAGAACACCTTCTCGGAAGTTTTAATCAGACAGCTTCATAAGCTAATTATGCAAGAGACCGATAGGGAATGGGCTGGAAAATATCGAAGTTCAAATGTAATTATTAGCGGTTCTGATCATACGCCGCCAGATGCGATAGAAGTGCCTGTAAAAATGCGGAATTTAATGAGCTGGATTAGAGACAATAAAGAAAAACTTAATCCAATAGAATTAGCCGCAATCGTACAGCATAAAATTGTATATATTCACCCGTTTTTCGACGGCAATGGCAGAACAGCCAGACTTGCAATGAACCTCTTTTTAATGCAGGAAGGATATCCTTTAGTTACCATATTGAAAAATGATAGAAAGAAATATTATTCTGTTTTGGATAAAGCCGACAAAG
Organism: Candidatus Berkelbacteria bacterium; assembly: GCA_009885355.1. GTDB lineage: Bacteria > Patescibacteriota > UBA1384 > VFKW01 > VFKW01 > VFKW01. The sequence goes on along the minus strand of VFKW01000138.1, from coordinate 3,543 downwards.
GAAATTATGCTCCGCTTGTCCAATTTATTGCGCAGAATGTCGAACGTTCTTTGAACATTTATTTAAACGTTGTGACGCCAAAATCTAAACAAAAGGAAGACTTTCTGCCTTTGGCAAGCCTAGCTTCCGAAGGTAAATTTTCCGCAAAATATCTAAATCTTTTGGCAAGGCAAGGCAAACTTGAGGCTTATAAAAAAGGCCGTAATTGGCTATCCAGCCGAAAATCTATCGATGATTATTTGACAAACCGGCAGCGCAAAAGAAATGATAAAAATAAAGATTAGCACTTTCATACCATGATAAACCGGCCAGAATAAAAGTTCTCGAAAGCCGGGCTATTAAATAAAGCAAGGAATTAGGCTCTTTAATAATAGTGGCTGTTTACAGTAATTTTTTGTCTGTTATACTGGATATATAGTATAATTGTTATTGTAGAAATATAATTCTTTGGAGGGAATATGGATCGAAAATATAGGTTGATTGTTGAAGAGAAAAGCTCTCTCTCTCTCTCTCTCTCTCTCTCTCTCGAATCGCGCAGCTAGACACAATACAATTGATTTTTGCGAATCATCGCCAGGCTTTTTAGTCTAGGCGTTTTTTAATATTGAGGGGTAACTATGAATAAAGAACAAAAAACAAATAGTGATAGTAGTTCTCGACGAACTCGAACGATAAAATTTATAAAGCCTGCTTTGATTAGCATCGTTTCTTTGGCTCTAGTCGGCGGGATTACTTTCAAGATTACGGCCACTATGGCGGAGCAGTCCGGCTCGACTCCTGAATCGGGGGTTACTTCGCATATCAAACAGCTCTATACCGATTTACAAGGGCTGACTTACGGTTCGGATAGCGATACGCCTGATTGGGGGACTTTTTGGAATCGCATCAAGACGGCAGCCAAGTGGGCGCCACCGGGGAATTTGGTGGTGACCGATGTTAAAACCGGCAAGAATTTTTACAATTTGAACCGCAGCCAGCAAACCGGCACTTATCCAGCGCCGAGCAATTGCTCGACAGAGCAATATCATGATAGTTATGGCGCGCCTGTGACTCAGACAACCAACTGCGTCAACGACGTTACCTGGGCGGCCAATACTTCTCCTGTGGCGGGAGATGACGCCAAAGGCTTTGACCCTCGAACCGGTCTTACCTGGAGCCAACTTTTGCTCAATAGCGGCGGCACGCCGACCTTTAGTCCAACGACTAATTCTGCCTGGAACTGGGACGGCACCTATGGCTTTACGGTTACCAGCGCCAATGCCAACGCCGGGGCAACCTATACCAACAACGGCCAGACTTTTACTGTCGTCACGACTATAGCTGCCTCAACCATTCTTTCCACAACCGGCACCGGCGTACCGGCTGCCAGCGGTACTTTGACCAAAGCAACAGGTACGGGAGACGCAACCATTACCTTTTCCGCTTTTGCCGGCACCAACAATGTCGCGGTCGGCGGCAAAACAGCCAAACAGCTTTGTTCTGATCGAGGCAACGGTTGGAGATTACCGACACAAAAAGAACTGATGCAAGCTTATATCGACGGCTCCTATTTCAACCTGACTCAGCCCTCCTACAACTTTTGGTCTGCCACTGAGGCCAGTGCGACGATTGCGTGGTACGTGGTCTTGAACAGTGGCACCACGAACAACAACTACAAGTCTACGTACAGCTACCAGGTTCGGTGTGTCAGGTAACCCCGTTAGAAGTTTCGTATTAGCAGATTAAGCATTATAATAAAAAAAGGCAGGTCTATATCAACAAAGCTTAACATTTGCAATAAACTTCTAACGGGGTAAACGGATCATTGAATTATTTGATCATTTTCTCCTGCCGGAGGCAGTCAAAATATTTTTTGACATTAGAAGTGACTTAAGGAGATATATGGAGAACGATCGCTTTAGTGGATTATTGGACAACACAGGACTTTTAACAGGATTTTATGTGTATCTTCTGGAAAGTTTGGTGGACGGGCTCTGGTATACCGGCTATACCAACAATTTAAAAAAACGCCTCATGCAGCACAATTCCGGTTACAATTTATCCACAAAGCGAAGAGCGCCATTTAAAGTGATATATTGTGAAATTTGTATCAATGAAAGCGATGCGATAGCCAGGGAGAAGTATCTAAAGTCTGGAATGGGGAAAAGATATCTGAAAAACAGATTAAAGGATTACATTTCCAATAAGGAGAGAAAAACAGATAATGGCACAATATGAACATTTACCACTTTTTAAAAACGCATATGATTTCAAACTTTACTTCGTCAAATTGTCGAGGGGATTTCCGAAAGATTTTAAATACGGTTTAGCCACAGAAATTAGACAATTATGTTTGCAGATCATCGACAATATTATCCTGGCCAACAATCACACTGACAAAAAAGAGTATTTACAGGACATTTTGGTAACGATAGAGCGGATAAAGATTAAAATCAGATTACTGAAAGATCTGGATGTGATCAAGATTTCCAGCTACAAGCATATATCGGAAGCGTTGGCGGAGCTGTCAAAACAGACGACAGGCTGGAAAAACTGGTCGGAATCCCATTAGATAACTTGGTATCAAACGGGATAAAAAAGCACTTTGAAAAAATATTTGGTTAAAGAAAGGCATAAGCCAGAGCTAATTGTTTTGTAGAGATACTAATAATTAGGCGCGCGATTGCCCCGTTACGGCTGCCGCCCGAGTGCCCCTGTTGTCATTCTGAACGAAGTGAAGAATCTCTTAAAGAGCAGATCCTTCGTTTCACTCAGGATGACAAGAAGAAAATTCGGATAGTCTCAAGCTCCTCTACTTTGCTTGCCAGAGATGAGAAGCGGTGTAATAAAAGTCGGCAGCAGGTAGTTAAGTCCCGCTTAGAGGTTTACCTCTAACGGGATAAGCCCTCCAACAACTTTTGGTCAGCCACTGAGAACAGTGCGACGAATGCGTGGAACGTGAACTTGAACAATGGCAACACGAACAACAACAACAAGTCTACGAACAGCAACCAGGTTCGGTGTGTCAGGTAACGGGGATGCCCCGTTAGAGAAATAGTTGATCCTTTCAAAAGTATCACTATTTCTCTAATAACAAAATCCACGTTAGGGAATAAGCTTTTGTTCTCTAACGGGGGATGTCTTTCTTTGCCCAAATGAATAAGGAAAAAATGAAAACATATTTTACATTCGAAAATTTATATTTGGCTTACAAGGATTGCAAGAAGAGAAAAGCAAGCACCCATTATCATCTGAAGTTTGCGGAAAATTTGGAGGTAAATTTGCTTAGTTTGGAGAAGCAATTGCAAAATCGGACTTACAAGCCGGAAAGATCGATTGCTTTTATCGTTCAAAAACCAAAAATTCGAGAGATTTTTGCCGCCGATTTTCAAGATAGAGTTGTCCACCATCTGCTGTTCAACTATCTTTCGCCGATCTTTGAGAAAATATTCATTTATGATTCCTGGGCTTGCCGGAAAGAAAAAGGAACACACAGGGCTATGCTTCGAGTTCAAGAGTTTGTAAATAAGCTCGCCAGAGAGAGAGAGAGAGAGAGAGAGAGAG
>VFKW01000051.1 GCA_009885355.1 Candidatus Berkelbacteria bacterium | reverse complement strand
GTAGTTAGTAGTTGGTAGATAGTAGTTAGGGGGGGGGGCGGCCTGACGGCGGGATTATTTGGCCCCAACTGCCAACTACCATCTACTAACTACTAATTGGGAGGGAAAATGGCTTCGAGTATGTTACAACAATATCTACCGTTTTTGAAAAATGTGTCTGTGAGGGACAAGTCTTTTGTGACGAGGCAGTTGTCCACAATGCTGGAATCCGGTATTCCTTTGGCGCAGTCGATATCTATTATTGGAGTGCAGTCAGATAATGATATGATGAAAGAAACGATGGCCTCAATCGTGCATGATCTGGAACATGGATTGAATTTTTCATCGTCAGTCGCTAAGCATCCTCGAATGTTTAATCGTGTTTATGTATCAGCAGTGAGGGCAGGGGAAGCGTCGGGGCGATTGGATAGTGTGTTGTCAGAACTAGCTACTCAGCTTGAAAAAGATACGGATTCGACCTCGAAAATAAAAGGGGCTTTGATGTATCCGGCTTTTATCTTGTTTGCGATGATCGCAACTGTGGTGGTAATGATGGTAAAAATCGTACCGCAGCTAGAGTCGGTTTTCAAGGAAAGCAATCAACAATTGCCACTTTCAACCAGGATTGTAATCGGTCTTAGTGATTCGATGGTGTCTTATTGGTGGCTATACATTATTGTGGTTGGTTTTGTGATATGGGGACTTTCTTTTTATATGAAAACTGATTCGGGAAGAGAGCATTGGAATACTTTGAAGATCAAAATGCCTATAGTTGGAGATATAAATAAAGGCAGTTATATGGCTCGTTTTTCCAGAACATTGTCGATGTTGATTGCCTCGGGTGTGCCGATCATCGAAGCTTTGAAGATCGTGGCAGACTCGATTGATAATGATATTTATCGCGAGGCGCTTTTGAAGGTGGCTTATGATGTGTCCCGCGGGGTGCCGATGTCGGTACCACTGCAGCGGGATAAACATTTTCCGATGATCGTGTCGCAAATGGCGATCGTGGGTGAGCAGACGGGTAAAATGGATGAAGTGTTTGAAAAATTGGCGCATTATTATGAAGGTCAGACTGATGATAAGATCAAGGGCATGTCTTCGCTTTTAGAGCCGATGGTTTTAGTGATCATTGGTCTGGGAGCAGCGTTTGTGGTTTTTGCGATCGTGATGCCACTTTACAATTTGACCGGCGCGATGTAATAATTAAGCTAGCAAGCTGGTAAGCTGGTAAGCAATAAGCTAATAAGTAAAACGTCATTCCAGACAGGCTGGGAGCCTAGATCTGGAATCCAGTTAACATAATTACAATAACAGGGGATTAGATGACGACGGATGATAAAATTGAAATTAGGCAAATGATGGTGGAGGTAGTTGGTAGCGCACTTGAGGATATAGTGTTGCCTAGATTTGATAAGTTAGAATCAGATGTGGATATTTTGAAACAGGACGTTGGTGTTCTGAAACAAGACGTTGGTGTTCTGAAACAAGACGTTGGTGTTCTGAAACAAGACGTTGGTGTTCTGAAAGAGGATGTATCATCTATAAAAGTAACGATGAAAAGTATGGATTTTAGATTGACAAATGTAGAAGAAAAAGTTGATCGAATTGATAAGAGGACATCGGAAAATGAAGATGCATTTGCGGGGGATATTTTAAAGTTGTATGATAATGATAAGTGGGCGAAGACTGAAATTTTGAAGTTGAAAACGGGTGGAAGCTGATAAGCTAGTAAGCTAGTAAGCTGGTAAGCAATAAGCTAATAAGCTTGGGGTACGGTCTGACGAGCTAGATCCTTCATCTGCCGATTCAGGATGACATTTAGTAGTTGGTAGATGGTAGTTGGCTGAGGGACATTAACAATATATTGTTCGAGTGAGCGGAGCGAGTCGAGAACTGTAAGCAGGTGGAGAATAATTCCTCTTGTCATTTCGACCGGAGCGAAGCGCAGTGGAGAAATCTTAAACTATTGTACCTTAGAAAGTAATTAGACAATTAGATACTAAAATTTAGTATTTTGTGTCTGGCTACTTAAAAGGAGGTAATCTCTTGATTTCAATTAGGGGATCATGAGGGGTCGATACCAAAAAACGTTATTATTTATTTATCAAATAAAGCGGCCAGAAATATTGTCATCCTGAACTTGATTCAGGATCCACCATGGAATGTCTTCTCGTGTCATCCTGAACCGACTTTGTCATCCTGAAACCGAATACAATTCGATGTTCAGGATCTCATTATTTCAGGATCCAATCTGGTTCTTCTATGAAACATTACTATGTCTACATATTAACAAACCAATATAATACTACTTTGTATATCGGTATGACAAATGATATCAAGAGGCGAATGTATGAGCATGAAAATGGTATAGTCGCAGGATTTACAAAGCAGTATAAAGTATTCAAACTGGTGTTTGTTGAAAAGTGTAGCGATGTAAAATCTGTGATAGCCAGAGAAAAACAGTTGAAAAATTGGCATAGAGATTGGAAGATCAATCTGATCAGAGAATCAAATCCGGAATGGAAGGATTTGAGGGGAGATCATGAGAAATAGCGTTTAAAATGTCATTTTGAAACAATTTTGTCATCCTAGCTAGCTGATTGTGTCATCCTGAACTTGTTTCAGGGTCCACTCTAATAATCAAAGATAATAAGCAAGGAGATCCTGAAACAAGTTCAGGATGACAAAGAGGTAGTGACACTATTGACAACAAAAACGGAGCAGGGGAGATCCCGAAACGAGCTCGGGATGACAATAGGAAAAAAAATTAATTAACCCGCCTACGCATAAAGCTTCGGCGAGGTAAAAGGAGAATAAAAAATGAAAACAATGAAAAAAGGTTTTACGCTTATCGAACTTTTGGTAGTTATCGCTATTATCGGTATCTTGGCAGCTACGGTCTTGATCGGTATGAGATCAGCTCGTGGTAAAGCACGTGATACTCAGAG
>VFKW01000078.1 GCA_009885355.1 Candidatus Berkelbacteria bacterium | reverse complement strand
TAGGCAGTTTTTTAGTCACATTTACGGTCTGCTGTAAATGGAATAATAAATACAGGTTGAAATATACCACATTCAGGTATGGTCAGGTGCACGTTTTTGATATTAAGCCCTACTTTTGAGCAATCACAATCGGGTAAATCAAAAATAAATAACTCTTTACTTGCTTATCAACCTGTAAATCATCCTGTAATGCATTAAAATCCCCGTCATACAAAATTTCCTCATACCAACCAGATTCTTTATTTAAAACATCCTCGATTGAAATCATATGACGAATTGATTTCCTCTCCATATTTCTCCTTCAAAACCAATCTAGAAGAAAAATCATCAAAATGAATTAGAAAATGATTGCAAATTACACTATAAAAACCATAAAACTTAACAAATTAACCAATATTTGATGTATAGCGCTGGTTTACAACCGTCCAATCAATATTTTCCCAAAAAGCATCTAAATATTTTGCCTTATCAGCGCCATGATCGATAAAATAAGCATGTTCATATACATCAAGAACCAAAATAGGATTCGCCAACCATATTCCGCCTTGATTATGCCAATCGCACTGAAATAAATCGATTTTTTCAGTCAAAGGGTTTATCGCCACAACCACCCAACCTCTTGATGCCATACCAGAGCCCTTCAAAATCGCTTGGAATGCCTCCAAGGAACCAAATTGACCAGCAATAGTGGTTTTAATTTCCAAGCCCCCATTGGAGCCATTACCGCCTAGATTTTCAAAATATAGCTCGTGCAATAAGATAGCATCAATCACAAAACCCTGTGCATCCAAAATTGATCTCCATTCGCTGTAACTCGCATTTCCCTTTAGGGGGTCAATTAGCTCAATTTTCTCCTGAACTTCATTAAATTTATTGACATAACCTTTGTAAAGCTTGTCATAATGGTTAAAAATCGTTTCATAAGAAATGCCTTTCAGATCACCAAAAGTATACTTTAATGGCTTAGCCTCATACATAAAACCGCCTTTCAGATAAAATCTATCTCAAAAGGCAGCATATTTCATTAGAATTTTTGCCATAGATCATTTATATCAAAATCTTCACCTTGTCATCCTGAGCCAAGCAAGGAATCTAGGCCGTCAGGCCGTCCTCCCTAACTACTAGAGGCTATGAAAAACCATGTTGTCATCCCGGAAGCGGGTGGCACCAGATACCTGCCTGCCGGCGGGCAAGGTCCGGGATCCAATTATATCTTTTCATGGATTCCGGTTCTGGGATCCCATCCCGACCGGAATGACGAAGACCAGCTACTAAAAAGTTTTTCCCTGAAAATCTTCAATCGCTTTTCTGAGTCCCTGATCTCCCAACACCGAACAATGAATCTTTTTCTCGGGTAACCCGCCCAATTTTTTGACAATATCCATTGGCCCGATTTTCATTGCTTCTTCTAGGGTCATCCCGATCACCATCTCCGACATCACCGAGGTAGTCGCAATAGCCGAAGCACAGCCAAAAGTCTGCCATTTGCATTCGACAATTATATCATCTTTAACCTTGATAAATACCCTCATCACATCCCCGCAAGCCGGACTTCCCACCTGTCCAACCCCGTCAAATGTTTTTTCATCGATCTCACCACACAAAATATTGCGCGGATTCATAAAATGATCCTTCACCTCGTCGCTATAAACCCATTCAACCTGATTATTGTCCACCACATTTCCCTGTTTAGTCATAAAATCCTACTTTCTTTTGTCACGCATGTTATATAATTTGTCATTCCAACCTGTCCAAATTGTCATTCCGACCGCAGTGGAGGAATCTGGTCCCTATATTTAGCCGATCTCTCCGCTACGGTCGAGATGACAACCAGGGCAAATCATTTTAAATTCTTCTTAGCTTATTGCTTACCAGCTTACTAGCTTACTAGCTTGCGAAAAACCCATCCTCCCCAAGCTCCAGCGGCGACATCTGGCGCAAATGTTCCACAATTTTCGGCAATATTTCCAATACCTGCACCAGATCATATCTCTCGGTTTGTCTGCCGAGGCTAAACCGAAGACTCCCATGAGCAGCCTCATGCGACAAACCAAGAGCCAGTAAAACATGAGATGGATCCAAGCTCCCCGAGGTACACGCCGAACCTGTTGAGGCAGCAATTCCGTATTCATCAAGCATCAAGAGCATCGCTTCACCCTCAACATTCAAAATAGAAATATTTACATTCCCTGGCAATCTCTTCTGTAAATCGCCATTTACTCGAGATAGAGGAATTTTTCCCAATATCCCCTTGATGAAAAAATCTCTGAGTTCAGACAATCGCCTATTTTCCTCATCCTTTTGCCCTTGCGCCACTTTTAAAGCCATCGAAAGCCCCACAATTCCAGCCACATTTTCCGTCCCAGGTCGGATTCCCTTCTCCTGTCCGCCGCCATATAACAATGGCATCAATTTCACCCCTTTCTTCTTGTAAAGCACCCCGACACCAGGAGGACCATAGATCTTACTCCCATTAAAAGACATCAAATCCACGCCCAGTTTCACAACGTCCATATCCAAATACCCAGCCGCCTGACAAGCATCAGT
>VFKW01000004.1 GCA_009885355.1 Candidatus Berkelbacteria bacterium | reverse complement strand
TCCCGGACCTGCCTGCCGGCAGGCAGGTATCGGGTGCCACCCGCTTCCGGGATGACGATACGGGGTAGGTGTCTCGCTAGATTGCTTCGGGGTAGTTCATTGATTTGAAGAAATTTTGATGGGCTTGGTATTGACTTTTCAGGGTAAAATTGTTATAATTTGGGCGGTTCGAGTGATTGAACTAATATTTCGTGGAGGGTGTACTTTGAGAAATAAAATATTGTCAGGGTTATGGGCTTTACTCGGAGTCGGCATTTTAGTATGCGGGATTGTAGATTTTTTACGTTACGCGCCTGCGCCTGAAGTGCCGGGGATGCTCCGTTTTAATTCGGCGATCGCGGGAGGCCTTGGGATGTATGTCGGATGGCGAACGTTGTCATATAGGTTTCCGATATTCATGACTCGGCTGTTGTGGAATATGTGCAATCGGCGCTGGCCGGATGATCCAGAAAGGAGGAGTTGCCGAAATGAAGAGGTTTTGTAAAGACATATTGATCGTGATTGTTGTCATTGCTTTGATTGGTATTTATATCATTAAAGGCGGTACTTTTATTGTGCCTCTTACGCTTTTCTTGTGCAAGATTAGTGTAGGATTGTCATTGCTTCTTTGCGTATTAACGATATTTACTGGCGGCAATCTGCCGACTACTGGAAGGAGGAGCTGACGAAATGAAGCGGGTATTGGAAATGTTGATGCATTTATTTAGGCAAACTGAATGGGAAGAGAGGCACCCAGGGTTATATCTCTGTGGGTTTTTCCTTCTTTTGGTAGGGATGGTTATTTCTTCATTCGTTGTTTTGTCATCGCTATATTTTATTGCGCGAGGCATCAGTTTATTGCTTGGTCTTGGGGTGATCGGCCTGGGGTTGCGTTGGATGGGGTTTTACTCCATCATAGAAGATCGTTTTTGTTTATGATTTGGTATGTTTTGCCGGGGTGTTGTGCCTCGGCTTTTTTTTATGGTATTTTTAGGATATGATTGGGAGACAATGGGTGAATGACAAATTTCAAATTTCCAATGACAAAACAATATCTAATTTCAAAGATCAAATTTGTCATTTAAATTTTGAAGTTGATTTGACATTTGTAATTAGGATTTTGAAATTAAGGATTTTATGGATTTATTGAATGATTTAAATGAGAAACAAAGAGAAGCGGTACTTCAAGTAGATGGGCCGGTTTTGATATTGGCTGGGGCGGGGAGTGGGAAGACGAAGTGTTTGACGCATCGGATTGCTTATTTGATACAAGAAAAACGGGTTTATGCCAGCCAGATTTTGGCAATTACTTTTACAAATAAAGCGGCTGGGGAGATGAAAAATAGGATGGGAAGGTTACTGGGGCAGAATGATGGGAGTGGCGGCCAGGAGAATGACCGATCCCTCCACTACGGTCGGGATGACACCATTCGGGATGGCAATAAAATATTGTTGCCTTGGATGGGGACTTTTCATTCTATTTGTGTCAAGATTTTGCGGCGGGAGGCCGAGCATGTCGGATATGGTTCGAGTTTTACGATTTATGACGGGCAGGATTCATTGGCCCAGGTAAAAGATGTGATGAAGCGGTTGAATATCGATGTAAAGCAGTATTCGCCGCAGGCGGTTTTGTCTTTTATTTCAGGGGCGAAAAATGAATTGATGAGTCCGGATGAGTATGAGAGGTTTGCAAATGGGCATTTTCAGGAAATTGTAGTCAGGGTTTATAGGGAATATCAGGCGGCGTTGCGCCGATCGCAGGCGATGGATTTTGATGATTTGATCATGCAGACGGTAATATTGTTTCAAAAAAATGATGCAGTCTTGGAGAAATATCAAAATTTGTTTAAATATATCTTGGTTGATGAGTATCAGGACACAAATGAGGCGCAGTACAAATTGACCAAGATGCTGGCGTCAAAACACCATAATATTTGCGTGGTGGGCGACGATTTTCAATCGATTTACAGTTGGAGGGGGGCAAATTTTAAGAATATTTTAAATTTTGAAAAGGATTATCCGGATGCGAAGGTGTTTAAGCTAGAGCAAAATTATCGATCTACACAGATAATTTTAGAAGCGGCGCAGAAGATTATTGAAAAAAATAAAAATCGAACCGATAAAGTGTTGTGGACCGAAAATGCTACCGGAGTGCCGATCGTGGTTTATCAGGGAAGAACTGGGGATGAGGAGAGTGAATTTATCATACAGGAGATTGTGGGATTGCGGCATGCCGGGATGAACCTGAATGATTTTGCGATTTTGTATCGTACGAATGCTCAATCGAGACAATTTGAAGAAACATTACTTCGATTTAGGGTGCCTTACAAGATCATTGGGGCGATGCGATTTTATGATAGGAAAGAAGTGAAGGATGTGATCGCTTATCTGCGGGTGATTGCAAACCCGCTGGACGAAGTGTCGGTTCGCAGGATTATCAATGTGCCGACCCGGGGAATTGGGCCGAAAGCAGTGTCGAGTATTAAGTATCAGGTATCAAGAGAAGAGATGAAGGATATGCTGCCGAAAGTGAGAGTTTTTTTTGAGATGATGGAGGATTTGCGGGGTGAATTTTTAAAAATGAGTGTTGATAAATTGATCAAAAAAGTGGCGGATGCAACAGGGTATAAGAAATATATTTTGGATGGAACGATTGAGGGTCAGGCCAGATGGGAAAATATCGAGGAGCTCATGAATGTTGGGAGTCAATTTGCGTCTTTGGAGGAATTTTTGGAGCAGGCGGCGCTGGTTTCTGATATGGATAGTTATGATGGAGATATGGATACGGTGACTTTGATGACTTTGCACTGTGCTAAGGGTTTGGAATTTCCGACGGTTTTCATGGCGGGGATGGAAGAGGGGATTTTCCCGCATTCTCGAAGTTTGATGGATATTCAAGAACTAGAAGAAGAGCGGCGGCTTTGCTATGTCGGGATTACGCGAGCTGAAAAACGACTTTATATGACATTTGCTAAGTCGAGAATTGTGTATGGCGGGGTGCAATCTAATCTGCGATCGAGATTTATTGATGATATTCCGAAACATTTGGTGGAGAGATTGGATGCGTAGGCGAATAAGCTGGTAAGCTGGTAAGCAATAAGCTACTAAGCTAGTAAGCCAATAAGCTAGTAAGCCAGTAAGTACTAAGTATTAAGATAAAAAATGCCCTGATTGCTCAGGGCTTTTTAGGGAAATTGATCCCTAGTTTTTTTAGTAGCCATTTTTCGATCAGCCTTTTTGATATAGTGATCGGGTGATCCGATCCTGGTAAGGCTTTGACTAGAATAGTGTGGAGTCCGAGGCTGTTCCCGCCTTTTATGTCGGTAAGGAGCTGGTCGCCTATTACAGCGGTATTTAGGTAGCTGGAACCCATAAGTTCCATTGCCTGCTCATATGGTCCTGGCTCTGGTTTAGTGTTCGGCCAGTAGGCTGCGACTCGGTCGGCGCCGAGTTGTTTTGATATTTTGATCAGACGAATCTCTCTTTTTTTGCTGCTGTAAACAAGATTTGAGAGTATACAGACTCCTTTTATCTTGTTTGGGTTGAGTGTTGTATCGAGGGCTTGGATTGCTCTCGGGTCTATCTCGTAGCTACCTTTGTTGGCTAGGGTACCATCCAGATCGACGATGAAGTAAGTGATACCTTTTTTGATAAGGTCTCTAAAGTCGATATCCCATAGATCATTTACGACTTGATCCGGTCTAAATATGTCTAAAAGTGTATATAGAAATCGCATTTTTCTATCCCCCCCCTTGTGTATGGTATTGTACCATATGAGCGCTGAAAATTCAATAGCATATATGATCTAATTTGCTTGACTTAAAATTTTTGCTTGATAAGATGTATTATGTAATTAATCTAAGGAGGCATTATCAAGCGCTTTGGGGTTGTTTTAGTGATCGTTTTTGTTGGATATTTAGCTCTTAAAGGGTTTGTTTTTCATGGTGAAAAAGCTTCAACTGGTAAGATCGGTATGGTTTTGGGGGTGCAGTCTTCGGGGGATCCGGTTCATCCGGAGGAAATATATGTCGGCAGTGATAAATATCGAACGATAAACGAGATGTTGGCGGCGCAAAATGTAATTTTGTATCCTGAAGATAAAGTGACGACTTTTCCTGATCCGAGCAACGGGCTGGGGAGTATTATTACGATCAAAAGGGCGGCTTTGGTTAAAGTACTCGATGGTAAGGTTGAATATTCGTACCGGACTTGGGCAAAAACAGTCGGAGGATTGTTGGATGAAAGAAATTTTGAATTAGGGGAGATGGATGTTGTTTCGCCAGGGGTTGAGAGTAAAATTTCATTGGATTTGGCGGTTAATATTACTCGAGTAAATGAAACAGATGAAAAAGAGATTATTAAAATCCCATTTAAAACGATTACTAAAGAAGATGCTGAGATGTTAAAAGGTACTCAGAAAATCGAAACTAAAGGTGTGAATGGGGAAAAAGAGAGAATTTATCATTTGAGGCGGGAAAATGGAAAATTGGTCTCAAAAGTTTTGAAAAGTGAGAAAGTGACAAAAGAAAAAGTTGACGAAATACTTATTAAGGGAACGAAGGTTTTGACGTCCCCTATTGGGACAGGTGTAGCGAGTTGGTATATTAGAACCGATAGTATGATTGGGGCATGTAATTTGGTCAAAAGGGGAACGAAGTTGAAAGTTACGAATCTTTCTAACGGTAAGAGTATTGAGGTGACTTCGTCTGGCGGAGGTTTGCGTTCTGATAGAATTATTGATTTATCAACTCGTGCATTTGAGGCTCTTGGAGTATCTACTAGTAAGGGTACGATACCGAGTGTCAGGGTTGAAAAAATCCTTTAGATTTATCCACTGGTTTTGTATTGATTTGATTGCTATAATTGAATAAACCATTTCTTTAAGGAGGGATGATTAAGCGCCGTTTATTTTTATTATTGATGATAATCGGTTTGGTGCCAATTTTCGGATTGTATGATAATTCCGAAGAGATTTTGTTGGCCAGTTTTCATGGGAATACGGGCCGAGTTTTGGGTGCAAGCGATGTTTCTCCCGGGGTAAGCGGCCGAAATCTTGTCGCTAGAGATGGACGAGCCGACGTGGTTGAAAAAAGAGGTCCGAGCCGCGTCGATGTGTACTTTTCTAGCAATCGGACGAAAGATCCGGTAGAAATGCTCGAAAAAGAACGGATTTTGGTTTTTCCAGAAGATCATGTTAATTTTTTTCCTGACCCAACACTTGGTTTGGGAAGCAGAATTTCCATTTCCAGAGCGACCGAAATAAGGCTGAATGACAATGGGAAGTGGGCGACGTACAGGACTTGGGGAAAAACAGTGGACGATTTTATCAGAGAAAAAGAATTGGATGTGAGCCAATTTGACATGGTTGGACCAAGTCGTGAAAGCTTGGTTGAAAATGGGATGATGATCGAGATTACCAGAGCAAATGATGGCATCCAGGTGGAACATCAGTATTCGCCGTTTAATGTGGTGATAAAAGACGATCCAAATTTGCCGGATGGCAAGGTACATATCAAGCAAAACGGCGTAAATGGCGATAGACAATTGACCTGGAGAGTGGTAAAAATGCAAGCAGGCGAGATCAAAAGAGAGCTTTTGGAAGATAAAAATGTGAATGCGCCAGTTGACAAGATCGTGATGCGAGGCATAAAAGCGGTTACTTATGCAGGTCCATATATGGATTGGATAAATGAAGCGGCGGCGAAATATGGGGCAAATGCCGGTCAGATGCAGCGAGTGATGATGTGCGAATCAGGCGGTAATCCATATGCTTTATCGGCGCATGGCAAGTACAAGGGATTATTTCAATATGATAATCGAACCTGGTCAGTGTCGGGCTGGGGAGATAAAGATATTTTTGATCCATATTCACAGATCAATGCGGCAGCTAAGGCTTGGGCGAGTAGATATACTAAGTGGCCGGTAACGAGTAAGATATGCGGGGATTTGGGTAGATAGTGGATAGGAAATGACAAATGACAAATTTCCAATGTCAAATCAAATCCAAAAAACTAAATGTCAAAAATTTGTAATTTGAGCTTTGGCAGAGATCGTTGAAAAACTCTCCTATCCGTCATTCCGGTCGGGATGGGATCCCAGAACCGCCTGCCTGCCGGCAGGCAGGGAATTCAGGAAACATTATAAATGGATCCCGGATATCGGGTGCCACCCGCTTCCGGGATGACGATA
>VFKW01000043.1 GCA_009885355.1 Candidatus Berkelbacteria bacterium | reverse complement strand
TTCCAGTAAAAAAGATGAACTCTTAAATGTAATTAAAAAGGTTGATTTCCTAGTTTTAAACGAAGGTGAAGCCCGACAGCTATGCGAGACTCCAAACCTTATAAATGCCGGAAAAATGCTTCTAAAAATGGGGCCAAAATACGTCGCCATCAAAAAAGGGGAGCATGGTGCCTTGTTATTTTCCGAGAGTGGCATCTTTTCCGCACCTGCATATCCCCTTGAAACTGTCAAAGATCCAACTGGTTGCGGTGATTCATTTGCCGGTGGTATGATCGGTTATCTTGCCAAAACCAATGACCTATCAGAAACCAATATCCGCAAAGCCATGATCTACGGTACCGCTGTTGCCTCTTTCTGTGCCCAGGATTTTAGTTTAGAATATACAAAGAGAACCAAAATTACCAATATTAAAGAAAGATACAAAAAAATAAAAGAAATGCGATATTTCTAATATCAAATTACAAATGTCAAATGTCAAATCAATCCGCCTGCCGGCGGGTAAATCCAAAATCCAAATTTTTGACATTTAGTCATTTGAACTTGATTTGACATTGGAAATTTGACATTTGAAATTTAATCAAAAAGGAGTTCATATGCCTAAACCATCAACCGATAACTTTAAAGTAAAAGACCTAGATCTTGCCCCTTGGGGTCGCAAAGAAATCATCCTTGCTGAAAAAGAAATGCCGGGATTAATGAGCTTGCGCCGCGAATTTGGCACGAAAAAACCCTTAAAAGGTGCCAGAATTGCCGGTTGTCTCCATATGACCATTCAAACCGCCGTCCTCATTGAAACCCTCATTGAACTCGGTGCAACTGTCAAATGGAGCAGCTGTAATATTTTCTCTACTCAGGACCATGCCGCCGCTGCTATTGCAGCTGCCGGCATCCCTGTTTATGCCTGGAAAGGTGAAACCGAAGAAGAATACTGGTGGTGTGTTGAGCAAACCCTCGATTTTGGCGACGGCCTTGGACCAAATATGATCCTCGACGATGGAGGAGATCTCACCTTATTAATACATAAAAAACATCCCGACCTTATCAAGGGAGTTATTGGCGTCTCTGAGGAAACCACAACAGGCGTCCACCGTCTCTATCAAATGATGGAAGCCGGCACTCTCAAAACTCCATGCATCAATGTCAACGACTCGGTCACCAAATCAAAATTCGACAACAAATACGGCTGCCGTGAATCATTAGCCGACGGCATCAAGCGTGCCACTGACATCATGATTGCAGGCAAGACTGTCGTTGTGGCCGGCTATGGCGACGTTGGAAAAGGCTGTGCCCAATCCATGAGCGGTTTCGGCGCCCGTGTCCTTATCACTGAAATTGACCCGATCATTGCCCTTCAAGCAGCCATGGAAGGCTATGAAGTAACCACTATGGAAGAAGCAGCCCCAGTCGGCGATATTTTCGTCACCACTACCGGTTGCTGCGATATTATTACTGGTGAGCACATGACCGCCATGAAAGATGCCGCCATCGTTTGTAATATCGGACACTTTGACAGTGAAATCGATGTTGCCTGGCTCGAAAGTCAAAAGAATATTAAAGAAGAAAACATCCAGCCTCAAGTCGATAAATTTATTTGGGATAATGGCAAATGCCTTATTCTATTATCCCGAGGCCGCCTAGTAAACTTAGGCAACGCCCACGGTCACCCAAGTTTTGTCATGAGTGCCTCATTTACCAACCAATGTCTAGCCCAAATCGCCCTTTACACTGAACCAACAAAATACGAACGCGGCAAAGTCTATGTTTTACCTAAAGAATTAGATGAAAAAGTAGCCCGCCTTCACCTTGAAAAACTCAGTGTCAAACTAACAAAACTAACCCAGAAACAATCCGACTACCTCGGCATCCCAATCGAAGGTCCATATAAACCTGATATGTATCGATATTAACTCGTATGCCGTCATTCCGGACTCAATAAATTGTCATCCTCGGGCATGTCTTCGGTACGACTCAGACCCTGTCATCGACTCTGAGGTCTAGCGACCTCGCCGCTCAGACTCGAATGAGAGTAACGTCGAACGGGACCCGGGGATCTCCCCATTTAAAAATGCCCTGATCTCCAGGGCATTTTTAAATATTCTTCAAGCCCCAAAGAAACCATAATACAGCTAAACCATTTTCAATATGTTATTAAATTTAATAACATATTGAAATATCAAAAAACCTCGACGTCGTCATTCCGGTCGGGATGGGATCCCAGAACCGGAATCCAGAAAACCATATAACTAGATCCCGCTGAAAAACCTAATTCAGTTGACCAAATATTATGAATATTGTTCGTTCGTCATTTATACAATCAAAATTTCCTCTTACGTGGCGAGTATCGTCCGAGCCAGCTTGTCGAGAACTACTTGGTTTATACTTCTCGACTCACTTCGCTCGCTCGAAGAATAATAAAATTTTTCAGCGATCTTACTTAGTATTAAACTTTAAAATTTCTTTTTTTACGACTTTTTCCATTTCCTTATGTGAAATATTCCCCTTATTTGACAATATCTCCAATTTATTTGCTTTTAGCATATCATCAAGATACGAAACCCAATCTTTCATATACATCACATTTTTGCGCTCAATTTGAAATTCAGAATACGAAAGAAACTGTTCAACCAATAAATAAAGCTGGCGAAGCTCAGTTTCAATCATATAATTCTTGGCAACTTCGGCTTCCTGTCTTGTCACAGAAACCTTATTATAACTGGTCATACCAATATTTTCTTTTTTACTATCGATGCGGCTGACCACTAATTCAGCAGCCGTCTTGCCTGTTATCGCAAAATGAAATTTATTCTGCATTACAGCATAAAACTCTTTTGTATAATCTGCCTTTGTATCATAATCTGCGCTGGTCGAAAAAATATCCCTAACTTTTTCATACAAATTCCGCTCCGAGGCACGAATCTTTCGGACCCGCTCGAGCATCTCGCCAAAATAACCATTTCTATAACCACCATTTGCCAACCGGTCATCATCCATTACAAAACCTTTGACGATATATTCACGCAGATTTTTCGTCGCCCAGATACGAAATTGTGTCGCCCGCATAGAATTCACACGATAACCAACAGAAATAATCGTATCAAGATTATATTGCTCAATTTCACGAGCTACCTCTCTCTGTCCCTCTTGTTGAACTGTCCGGAATTTCCGGATAGTTGAATTTCGTAAAAGTTCACCTGATGTAAAAATATTCATCAAATGCTCACTAATTGTACGAATATCTACTTCGAAAAGCTCCGCCATTTTCTTTTGACTCAACCAAACATTCTCACTGATCATTTGAACCTCCAGCTGAGTCGAACCATCCTGGGTTCGATAAATAATAACTTGCCCTTGATCACCTGATTCTTTCACCTTCCCCTCCTTATTTAATTTTATAACTTCTATTTATTTTTATAAATGGTTTTTCAAATAGAATTCACTTAAATATAGCCAATCGAGTCTCCAAATCCATTTCACCTCCCCTTCACTATTGTCATTCTCGAACTCGAGTCTCGAAGTCATTCGGGACCCGAATATCGGGAATCCAGTCCGCCGCCCCCAACTCCCAGCTACTAACTCCTAACTACTATAATACCGAACATAAACCAAACATGTCAATCCACAAAACCAACCCATACCTAAAAAGATGTCACTTTTGTGCGATCGCACATTTTTGACACCTTTTCGCCAGTCAAACCAAAATTAACTATTTACTACATATAAAAAAGACTACCTAAATTAATACAAATATTGGTAGCATCGATATACATATTAAGCCAAATACTGGTACCAACCATAATTAATTGCCGAGAATTTTTTCAACAGCCACCTTAAGAGGTGGAACGTCATCAACAGCTGTCGCCCAGACAATATCTACATCAACATCAAAATAATCATGAATCATTTTGTGTCGCATCCCAACAACTTTAGACCAGTGAATCACACTATTTTGCTTTGTAAATTCCGACGAAAGCTTGCCCGCCGCCTCGCCAATTATTTCAAATTGACGGATAACCGCTGACTGTTTTTCATAATCAGAACTAAACTCATCCTGCGAAACATCTAAAATAAAATCCGCAATATGCCCTGCCGCTTCAACAATATGGCACAATCTCAAATTATCTTTTTGATCTATTGTCATATATTACCTTCATCGTATTAAAAACTTCTTCTTTAATATACTTATCTATTCCACCCACTGTAACAAGATCAACTTTTTCACCAATTGCTGCGGAAACCTCATCTTCGATATCCTGATATTTAAACAGACCGACCCGAGTATTCGGGGAAAATTGAATTAAAATATCATAATCACTATTTTTTTTTGCCGTACCCTTGGCGCGAGATCCAAAAAGAGCGGCAAATTCAATCTGATTTTGACACATAACGTATATCAATTTATTTTCATTAGGGATATTTAAATCACTCATAATGATAATATTATAACATAATTCGCAAGATACAAAATATCAAATGTCCAAAAAAGTGTTCTTTTTATGCGATCGCACATTTTTGACACCTTTTGAGATAATAAATAATCTCCCAATTACTCTTGATTTTTAACCTTAAAAAGACTATTATTAAACCGAAATAACACTTTCTCATATTATTGTAGATTAAACTTAAATTCTTCTCTACTACGACAAGCTAAAGCTTGAGCTACAAGTTAAAAACAAGAGGTAAAACATGAAAAAAGGCACCATCCTAAAATTACACGAATATTTCTTTACCAATCATAAAGACGAAGTCCCCCGAGCGATGAAACAGTTTTTCAAAGATGACTTTACCGGTCCGGGAGGAAAACTAAACATCAACGACGACAGAGAAGAAAGTCTATTTTTGGAGTGGCTCACCTTTGATTATAAAATGCAAAACGACCGCAAACTTATGGAAAATTTTATCATCGAAAATCCATACCATCTGAGTAAACAGGAGCTGCAGGTTTACGAAGATATGCAAATGAATAAATACGGCCTTTACGAGATTAAAAAGATCAAAATAGACGAGTGGTTGGAACTCGAAAGCTTAAGTAGCGGTAAAATCTACAAAATCGTCGAAAAAATTGGTACTCATGAAGCAAAGACGGAACAAATATTTATTTGTCGTGTCGGCAAAATCGACGGCCACTTTGAAATGATTGGCAGCGATCCCATAGTCCTACCAGTTCACTTTGGCGATGGTATGAAAAAGATGTTTTTAAAAGATGAAAAAGGTTTTACCCCAATAAATACAAGGGAAATATTTTTAAAACCAAGCCCATCCAAATCACCTACTATTATGGAAAAAACTATCACAAAAGGCGCCTCGATGAGCAACGAAGCTATCGAGATAAAACGCAAAAAAATCAGCAAAAAACTCGCTAATCTTTTAAAAGAAACCCAAAGCCCGCACAGCCTGGAAGAAATCCTAGCAATTATCTACAACGAAAAAGGCCAAGGAGATATGGCAAAAATTATTCATATGTTCGACGACTATCCGCAAAGTAAACTTCAAGGATTACTAAACCTGATCGCCGAAGCCTGGAATTATTTCCCCCACAAGCAATTAGACAACAAATCCCCCCAGCAAAAAGCCAAAGAATTATACGGAGATAAGGCTAATAATTAATTATCCTCCTAAAAAACTCCGGAAAATTGGTCACTCTTTCAATTTGATCTGGTCGCAGTAAAAAAGGCGCCACATCTCTTGATAAAGCCTTGAAATCAAGCTTATCAATTGCGACACTAAATTTATCCATAAATTCATCTTTTTGAAAATTTTGTTTTGCCTCAATATAATCAAAATCAGGCTTCACAAGCCCATATAAAAAACTAATGTCAAAAAAATCTCGGCCTTTGGGTGTCTTTCGCTCAATAGCCGCAATCATTTTTTGAGACAACAACACCTGGGCAGTATTTGTGATGATTCTACAGCTCACTCCAAAACGATTTAATTCAAATATTTCCGGCTTTGCGACTAGCTGCTGTTCTGTCATATCGATTTTCACCAATATTTTTGAATCAATCATCGGACTAAGCTTCAAATCATACAATATCTTCGGAAATTTCAAATAACAATGATACGCCCCCTTCTGAATAAGTCGAAATTCTGTCTCAAATCCCTTTTCCTGAAGATGAATCGCCGTTTTGGATATTAACTGATCAAAATCATCAAAACTAAGGCCAAAATTGTCAAAATCCAAATCCTCGGAAAATCGCGTATTTCCATATACGATTCTGGTCGCCGTTCCTCCTATAAAACTAAGCTTCTCGCTCATTTTTTGCCGAAACAAAGAATCCAACACCTCGCATTGCAGATACTCAACCAATGCAAATTTCTCCAATCCAGGCCTAGTAATTTCCGGTATATATTTTTGGATTTGCTCAAGTGTTAACATTTTCCCTCGCAATACTTATTAAATTTTTAGCCAGCTGTAAAACTTTCACATTCTGATATGCCTTCGCATATATTATAAACTTTTTTAAATCAATTATTCGTAAAAACTCTTCATAATTTATCCGAATAGCGTCAATATCCTCCAATGTCGAGATTACCCTGCTATTCAGATACAAATAATCCAAAATAGCCTTCTCCGGTTCTGCAAAATAATAATTGCCATATTCAGATTCTTGAGAAATATAGCCCCAAAACAGATCCTTTTTGATACTTCGAAAAGAGAACATCCCCAGAATATTAGTAAATTGCCTCGTCGTCCGCGTCGTAACTGATGTCGTCGAGGGAACAAACTCCGGAATCAATCCATACCTGGAAAGCGCGCTTTCAAGTGAAATATAACTCGGGCTATAAATCTGCTGAGCCAATTCAAAACCGGACAACTTTTTGCCATATTCAGAAAAAGCATAAACCCCTCTTTTGAGCTGAATAATATAACCCTTTTCTTGCCACAAACTGAGCTGATATTTATACACATTCAATCCAAACAACCTGATGTCATCAGTCGTAAAATAAGGCCTATCAATAATTTTTCTCAAATCAATGTATTTCATTTTCTTATTATATTTAATAACATAATGAATCATACAATAATTCCCCCCACTTGTCAATAGTTTCAGTTGTCCGGAATTTCCGGACAACTGAATTTTATAAAAGTTCAACTGTAGACAATTTGTCGACAATTCAACATTATTAATTTCAACCGTACGATTTTTTCGTACTTTTCACTATTGTCATTCTCGAACTCGAGTCTCGAAGTCATTCGGGACCCGAATATCGGGAATCCAGCAAGCCGCAGCCGCCTCCCTCAAACTCCCTACTATTTATCTTCAACTTTAAGTCTCTCTTGGTTCTGAGGTTTTTTTAAATAATTTTCTTTTCTGATCACATTTTTGCCAGATTCAATTTCAAGTTTTTCCCTGGCATCTCCGGAAATCTTACCACCCTTTTGGGCGGCATTTTTATTTGGCTCAAATCCCTGAGCATCCCTACCCCTGGCAATTTCTGTCGTTGATGCCTCGCCAAGCATCGAAAAAATTAATTCCAAACTTGTCATATGATCTCGCAAATTTTCTCGCTCCAACCCTTTATGCTTCTTATACTCTGAAGGTGTCATCCCAAACGCCGCTTTCGATATTTCTGCTGTCAAAATTGCATATTCACGTTCTTGTTTTATGCCACGATTATTCCATTCCCCCGTCAATTCCTCTCTGACTGCAATACCTCGCATTCGCTTATCAATCCAAGCATCGGTATATCCTTTTGCCTTATACAATGCCCAGGTCCGCTTCGTAGCCAATTCCGGATCCTCAATCTCTTGCACACGCTCATAGCCAACTTTTGCCAGCCATCTCTTGAATGGTTCTGCTTTTGGTGACGGAATAGATTGGACAATACGAAACATAGTCTCAGTATTTGCACAATCTGTTAAATAAAATTTTCCATCTGGGGCCATTAATTTCAGTTGTCCGATTTTTTCGGACACCTCAATATATCCTTCAGAAATTATCTTTTTCTTTAAATCATTCCAATATTTCCTTGGACGATCGCTTCCTGATAGAGTCTCCACCACATCAATCACCGAAAACCACCATTCATTCTTATAAATGGTCTTTCGAATAGTATTCCCCTGAAATATAGCCAACTTTGTCTCCGAGTCCATTTCACCTCCCTTTTATTACTTAAATTTTTCTTCCTTGCCGCCCCCGCCTCCCCCAAACTCCCAGCTACTAACTCCTAACTACTATATTACCGAACATAAACCAAACATGTCAACCCCCATCTCCGGTCGCACCCCACACAAGTCCCCGTAGCCCAAGCTTTAGCTTGCCACCCCGACAAACCACTCCAAACCAACCCATACCAAAAAAAGTTGTCACTTTTGTGCGATCGCACATTTTTGACAACTTTTTACAACCCAAACCAAAATTAACTATTCACTGCATATAAAAAAGACTACCTAAATTAATATAAATATTGGTAGCATCGATACATATATTAAGCTAAATACTAGTACCAACTATAACTAATTGCCGAGAATTTTATCAATAGCTACTTTAAGAGTTTGATCTATTGTCATATATTACCTTCATCGTATTAAAAACTTCATCTTTAATATACTTATCTATTCCACCCACCGTGACAAGATCAACTTTTTCACCAATTGTCGCAGAAACTTCATCTTCAATTTCCTGATATTTAAACAACCCAACCCGGGAATTTGGGGAAAATTGAATTAAAATATCATAATCACTATCTTTTTTTGCCGTACCCTTAGCACGAGATCCAAAAAGAGCGGCAAATTCAATCTGATTTTGACGCATAATATTAATAAGCTTATTTTCATTAGGAATATTCAAATCACTCATGATGATGATATTATAACATAATTCGCAAAATGTAATATATCAAATGTCCAAAAAAGGTGCTATTTCTACGCTGCAGCGTATTTTTAGCACCTTTTTTAATCTCAGGATTGTCTTTTGAGTGACCTTAACAATAATATGAATACGTTACACCTGATACCAAGGCAGTCCACGTCAAATTCTAAAGAGTGAATAATCTTGCATTTGCCAAATACATTAACCATGGTCATCGTATTCAGCCGAATTCATTAACAATGAGGTTCACGATAAACTAAATATAGTAAAATAAATATCACATTTGTAATAAAAAATTTACATATCTGCACATATCTGTAAAGATTTTTTTACAGATATGTCATTACTATTTATTCACCAAGCAAACAATGACCCCCGCCTGTCATTGCGTAATCAGTCGCAAATGGTTGTGGTAGTCTATCATCCCCTAAGTGCATAATACATTCTACCTAATACTCTGACATGTCTGATACTCTGGTACCCCCAACGGTCCTGAAGATGCTATTGACAACCTATTGCCGATAAGTAATAATTAAACTAAGATAAGTCTTCTAATAGCGAAAGTCGGCTTCATGCCGTGCTTCGCGAAAGCGAACTAGCTATAGAGGGCTTATTTTCGTTATGTCAAACTTACTTTTTCTGTTGTAATAATTTTTTGGATATTTATCAAAATCATACACATCAACCAAATAGCTAATTTTGTCTTCAACTAATTTAAGAAATCGATCTTCCTGACGAATAAAAGCACGATGAACAGCCCAATTCATATAATCAATGACTTGCAAACAAGGCTCGCCGACTGGGGACTGAGGACGTATTTCGATTTGATTGTCATGCTGAATATGCCATTTTCTTTCAAAATTTTCCCTCGCCTTACCGATTGCATCTTCTATAGGTTTTTGACGAGTAGAGCTGCCACGGGTAGCAAAATAAATAATATTCTTCTCTGATTTATGCAACTTATTTTCAAATAGCTTAGATACAAGATCATCATAAAACAGATTCTCTCTACCCTTGTGCTTCTTTAGAAATATATTTATCATCTTTCTCCCCACAAAAAATTCAGCCTTAAAATCCAATGTAGCAATTTTACGAAATACCTTCTCACGAATTTCAGGAATATCATCTTTAGCATGGAAACAAATCCTTGTCTTATTCAACGAAGGGACTCCTTTGTAATATGGATCATTAGTAATTTCTTCTTTTAAATTTAATATCGTTCTTCGGATATTCTCAGGATTATTTGTTTTAATGAAACCCATAATTAATATTTTTGAACAACCTTCCATGCCAACAATATTTTCACCAAATCTATTAAAAAATGTCGGATCACCTGCCTCATCTACAAAAAAATACGCAACATTTTTTTGCTCAGATAGAATATCATCAATCATATCTATACCTTAAAAAAATAATTATTAGTACAATACAACTTTACATCTAAAATAACTAAAATACAATCTCGCGCTGAGCCAACCCATACCTAAAAAAGTGTTCTTTTTGTGCGGTCGCACATTTTTGACACTTTTTTACTACCCAAACCTGATATAATATTCTTCAACCCATTCGGCTATCACGCTCCTGGTACCCTTTTTGTCATTCAGAGTCGTCAGACGAAAGCCTGCCCTATTAGCCTTTAGCCCCGGACTTGATCCGGGGGATAGCCGAATGGGAATCTATCATGTCCTCACTCTAGCTCCGCCGTCATTCCGGTCAGAATGGGATCCCAGAACTCGTAGATACTCGGAGGGGTGCGGAATCCACCTTATGAAAAATAGTATTGACAAACTCGAGATATTTTGGTAAATTTAAATCACTAAATCGCCTCGTGAGATCCCTCGAAAGATGGATGTTTGCGAGGCTTTTGTGTTTATCTAACAAATAATGATAGAATTTCAATATTATGAACCTTATCAAGTAATAAAGAATCAAGATTAATCACAAAAAAAGAATTAGAAACTTTCCTTGAAAAATAAATTTGCATAACGCATTTTTGACTCTCGGGCGACCTCACCCCCCTAATACGTAATACTTTCTACCTTATAATCAGTCTCTCCCGCAAAATTTTGCATCCGAACTAGTAAAACAGAACCTTCCCCTCCAGATTCCATCCAGACTAGACACTAAGCAGATGAGCTAAGAGGTATCATTTGCAATTATTTAGAACCTACCTTATAATACTATTAAAGATTAAAGAGAGAAAAAGAATGGAATCAGTAAAACAATATACAATTGAGCCGCCAAAAAAGTTTGCAAATATTAATTTCTCAGAGTTATGGCGATTTCGAGAATTACTTTACATCTTTGTTTGGCGAGATATAAAAGTACGCTACAAACAAACCGCAGTCGGCGTCGCATGGGCAGTCTTCCAACCACTTTTTACGATGCTTATTTTCACTATATTCTTTGGACGTCTCGCAAAAGTCCCTTCGGACGGTGTTCCATATCCTATTTTCGTCTACTGTGGATTACTCCTTTGGAATTATTTTTCCGTCGCACTCACAAATGCCAGCGATTCAATGATAATCAATGAAAATATCATTAAAAAAGTCTATTTCCCCAGATTGCTCTTACCCTTCTCCACAGCCATTACGCCAATAATTGATTTTGCTGTTTCATTGATAATCCTTTTTATATTAATGGCTTTTTATCATTTTACACCTCATATTTTAGGTATTATCCTGATACCATTTCTATTATTAATCTCATTAATAAGCGCATCGGGGTTAGGGATTTTACTTGCTTCGATCAATGTAAAATACCGAGATGTCAGATACGCCTTACCTTTCTTTATCCAAATGCTTCTCTTTATCACACCCGTCATTTATCCAGTCTCAATGATCCCAGCAAAATTCCAATGGATTATTTTACTCAATCCAATGTCGGGCGTCATCACGACAGCCCGGAACGCTTTCCTGCACGGCACATTTAACTGGCACCTACCAGCAATTTCCTTGGGAATTGGACTTGTGCTCTTGATTGTAGGTATATCATATTTTAGAAAAACTGAAAGATTCTTTGCAGATATATTATAAGGAAAAAATGAACGAACCAATTATCAAAATCGAAAATATAAGTAAAAAATATAATATTGGACACACTGAACCATATTATTCAATGCGTGATCAAATCACCAATCTTTTTTCCTTTAACAAACCAAAAAAAACTGAAGAATTTTGGGCATTAACGGATATAAATCTCGATATCCAAAAAGGTGATACCGTAGGAATCATCGGACGCAATGGAGCTGGTAAAAGTACTCTTTTAAAAATATTATCCCAAATTACCGCACCAACAACTGGCAAAATCACTATGAACGGAAGAGTGGCTTCATTATTAGAAGTCGGAACAGGGTTTCATCCAGAACTCACTGGTCGCGAAAATATTTTCCTCAATGGTGCTATTTTAGGAATGACCGGAAAGGAAATTGCTCGAAAATTTGAAGAAATTGTAAACTTTTCAGAGATTGAAAAATTTTTAGACACACCTGTCAAAAGATATTCCAGCGGTATGTATGTCCGACTAGCATTCGCTGTAGCTGCCCACCTCGAACCTGAAATACTCATTGTCGATGAAGTTCTAGCAGTAGGCGATGCCCAATTTCAAAATAAATGTCTAGGTAAAATTTCAGAAATTGGAAAACAAGGGAGGACAGTTATTTTTGTTAGCCATAATATGGCAACTGTTAAAAGTTTATGTAAAAAATGTTTTTTACTCGACAAAGGTAAAGTCGTTGCTTGCGGCGAAACGGATAAAATTTTAGACATTTATCTTAGCGATAAATCAATTAATGATAATGGAATCTCAGACCTTTCTGATATAAACTTAAGAAAAAACTCCAGTGAAAATAGTCGATTTAAATTCGATAAAGTCTCAATTATTAATTCAGAAAATCAAATCAATGGATCTTTAAAATTATTTGAAGCATTTACTATTATTATAGATGGTTCACACACACTGAAGTCTGAAGATTTTTCACTCGCTTTTGATATTAAATCATCTCTTGGCACAACAATGTTTAATTCAATCACAGATAGTAAAGGACTTTTTTCTAGTTCAACATTAAACAAAAAAAAATTTAGTATTCAATTCAAAGAAAATTACTTACCACCAGGCACTTATACAATTGGAATAAGTGCAAATGGCAAAAATGTACTAGACTGGATACCTGAAGCAATTTCCTTTTCTATCGAGCCAGTTTCAAAGGATTTGACTACCTTGATTGATAAATTTGACGGGGTTATTATCCATCCACATGAATGGGTAAGTCTCGCGTAATTATTTAGATTGGAGAGAAAATGTTTTTCAGCAACAAAAAAATTATACTTCCAGAGAATACTCAAGGAAATTGGCACGAAGATTTTATTATTCATTTGGCATCAATAATTCGACCTAGAATATATGTCGAGCTTGGATTATATCATTGCGATCTCTTTAATAAAATGATTCCATTTGTTGATCAATTGATTGGAGTCGATATCAACCCTGAAGTCGGGAAATACATGCAAAAGTCACAAAAAACAAAATTTGTTTGCTCAGATACAAATACATATCATAAACATATTACAAAGACACCGATTACAATTAACATGCTTTTTATTGATGCACATCATTCAAAAGAATCTGTACTTGAAGATTTTGAACATTTTTTTCCTTTTGTCGCTGATCAAGGTATTATTTTATTACACGATGGTTATCCTAAAAATAAAAAATACTCTTCACAAGGATATTGCGGGGATGCCTTTATAGCAATTGAAAAATTATCAAAAAAAACAGACCAATATGAAATGACAACTATTCCGATCCATCCCGGACTTACAATATGTAGAAAACGAACAAAACACTTGCCCTGGAAATAATAATTGGAATCTTTTTTATGCCAAAAAAAACAAACTATAAAATTATATGTATTTGTCAAGTATATAATGAAATCGAAAAAGGTAATTTAAAAAGATTTTTTGAATATACCAAACCTCTTGTAAATGACATCATTATTTATGATGACGGAAGTACGGACGGTAGCTTTGAATATGCATTAGATCAAACACCCTACGTCATTAGAGGGGCTAAAAACAGCTTTAAGGACGAAATAAGCCATCGTCAAATGATGCTTGAAAAAGCAAAAGCTTTAAAAGCTGATTTTATTTTATGGCTTGATGCTGATGAAGTTCTATCAAACTCCACAAAGGCTAAATTGCAAGAACTGTGCAATTTCTGCGTTTCAAATAATTATGACGGCATTGCACTTCATGAACTAAACATTTGGCGAAGTTCAACATGGCGCAGAATTGATAGTCTTTTTGATGATGGATGGTTCAATAGAATATGGAGGGTTACACCAGAACTTAGTTTTGGAGAAATCAAACAAGGGCTACATCAAGATTTATTCCCCCCAACTATTAAAAAAGTTTATCAAACTGATAAAATCTCTGTTTTACATTATGGTTTCTCAAATGAATTAAATCTATCTTTTAAATACCTAACCTATCGAAAACATGGTCAAAAGGGTTATGAAATGCTTGACAGATTAATCAGCGAAGAGAAACTTAAATTAGAAAAAATACCAAATGAGCTTTTTCCAGACGGACTATGGAAAGATCAAGAAGCTAAACCGACACCTTTAGAATTTTTTGAATCTTTAGCTTATGTTTACAAACATGAGCAAATAGTTTATAGGCCTAAATACTCAATCGCATGTCTTATTTATAAAAGCACAGACTGGTTGAAATTTGCTTATGATCAAGTTTTAAAAAATACAGACTTAAGCGACAAAGAATTTTTCTTTGTCGCTAATGATGCCGATGAAGATGTTCTAAAATATCTTAAAGACAACTATATTCCTCATTATATACTTAATAATATCGCAGAACAACGAAAAGAATGGTATATAAATAATGTTTATCGAGGTTATAATTATGCGGCTCAAAAAGCAAAAGGTGATTTCATTATTTTTATTAATTCAGATATGGCTTTTACTCCAAATTGGCTCGATAATCTTATCAGATCTTATAATGGATCAAATTGTGTAGCCTCCCGACTAGTAGAATCTGGAAAACTTGAAGTTGGAGATAATGGAATTGAAAAAGATTTTGGCAAAAAAATTAATGAATTCAAAGAAGAAGAATTTTTAAAGTATGCACAGATAGTAAAAGATGATAAAACAATTAATAATGGCCTCTATATGCCACTATTAGTCAGAAAAGACCAATTTATTAAAATAGGCGGCTACCCAGAGGGTAACATTAAAAAAAATACCAAAGATATTTTTAATCCTGAGATTGCAA
Source organism: Candidatus Berkelbacteria bacterium (assembly GCA_009885355.1). Taxonomy (GTDB): domain Bacteria; phylum Patescibacteriota; class UBA1384; order VFKW01; family VFKW01; genus VFKW01. Next base: position 4,222 of record VFKW01000043.1, on the reverse strand, counting down.
AGCAAGGAGAAGAATTAATATCTGGTGATAAAATTTTAATCAAAAAGTTAGCTTCAATCGGAGTAAAACATCATACAGCCTTTGGATCAATTGTCTACCATTTTCAATGTGGCGAGAAAGATGATGTCAGGGAAATTGATAATAACCAAGAATTAATTAATATAGCCATCTGCAACGATTTAGTAACTGGCACTATGGGAGAAAAAGTCCTTTGGGACTACATGATTGAGAACCTACCTGGCGCCTATGGAATTGATAAAAGAATTACAGGAGAAGAAAATTACGAGGAGAATGCCAGACGGTATATTACCACAGATCATATAAATACTAAAATTGTAATTCAAAATGCTACTTTTATTGGACCTATTGCAAAAGACATTCATACTATTGCTTTTCTTCAAGATGATTTACGCTCAATGGGTAGACAATCTTGTCAACAAGAGTTAAATCTAAAATTAGCAAATAAAATCGTCACAAACTCTTTTCAAACTGCCTCAGTATACCGTGATTATCCTTGTGAAATTATTCCTGTTGGGCTTGATTCAGAGCTATTTCAGCCAAAAGACAAAAATCTTCTTCGAAAAAAACACAAATTATCCAATAAAAAAACTGGCATTTTTGTTGGTGATTTTTCTGAAGTTAAAGGATGGTCAAAAGTTAAATCATGTATTGAAAAGCATGATGAAATTCAATGGATATTAGTTACAAAAAAAGAAGAAGACTATAAGAGAAACAACGCACGAGTCTACAGTCGTATTGATCAATATTTACTTTCAGAACTATTAAATTGCGCAGACTTTTTTATAATAGGCTCTCCTGTTGAAACGCAATGCTTGGCCGCCATAGAAGCGTGTTTATGTGATGTTCCAGTTATAATGCATAATGTGGGTCTCTTCAAAGATTTATCAGTTCAAGAGAAGGCTAAGGTAGGTATTATTTGTGATAATTTTAATAAAGCAATTGATGAGATATCCACAAAAAAGTTTTTCCCTAGAAATATTATGATTAATAGAAAATTAACAGTTAAGGATTCAATGGAAAAATGGAATAAACTTCTCTCAGATTCAATTGGAACAATTCAGATTGAAAAAGACTTTGAAGGAAAAAACAAAAATAAATTTTCTAATTTTTCTTTTGAATTAGAATTTTACTTCCGAAAAAAAATATTAAAAAGACTATTCGGACATGAACATCTTCAAATAAGAAAATATTTTAGCAAAAATTTTATACTATTTTTGATAATTAATATATTAACCCGGCTTAATTTACTATCTACTATTAAAAAAATACTAGGGAGGACGTAGATGAATAAATTTGCTGTTCTATCCCATGTTTTACCACCCTCTCCTTCTGGACAATCAATAATACTCAAAAATTTATTAGAAACTCTTAATCCAGAACATTATTGCCTCATTACTTCTTCAATTGATCAGAATATACAATTAGATAAATTACCCTGTAAATATTTCTTTTTAAGCACATCTAATAAACCTAAATTACCATTCCTTAATACCTTAGCAAGCATATTTTCAAGAACGAAGCAACTTAATAAGATACTTTCAGAACAACAATGTCAAAAGATTATTGTTTGCTCCGGAGATTTTGTTGATATGGCTTCCGGTCTACTTTCAGCCAAAATATTGAAAATTAAATTCATCCCATATATGTTTGACTACTTTGCTTATCAATCACAAGGTCTTCTTGGTTTTCTGTCCAAATTATTAGAAAAATATATCATCAAATATGCTTTTTCGGTCATTGTACCTAATGAGTATCTGCGAAATGCTTATCAATCTAGCTATAATACCGAAGCAACAATAATAAGAAATCCATGCCTAATCCCAGATTTATCAATATTAGATAAAAAAAAATGTATGTTTAATAATAAATATATTAATATAGTATACACTGGGTCAATCTATCAAGCACATTTTGATGCATTCAGAGATCTTATTGATGCAATTAAACTGTTAAAAAATTCTCAAATTAAGCTACACCTTTTTACTACTCAACAAATCACGGAACTGAAAAAAGAAGATATTAGTGGTGATTTCATTATTTATCATCCATATATCAAGCAGGGAGAAATATCAACCATTCAAAGACATGCTGATATTCTTTTTTTACCATTATCTCTTTCCTCACCTTTCCCTGCTATTATAAAAACATCTGCTCCTGGTAAAATGGGGGAGTATCTCTCGGTGGGAAAACCAATTCTAGTTCATACCCCTGAAGATTCATTTTTAAATTATTATTTTTCAAAATACAAAGCGGGGTTAGTCAACACACAAAAAAATGCAAAGCAACTAGCAATAGATCTGGACAGATTGATCAACGACACCAATCTTCAACAAGATTTTTCATTGAACGCTCGACACCAAGCTGAGAAAGATTTCGATATCAGAAATATTAAGAATAATTTTTACAAATTACTAAATATATGAAAAAAACAACTAAAAAAATTCTATTATTAACCAGTATACCTCCATGTAATAATTACAGTGGTGGCATAGTTTTAGAACAACTCTGCAGATTTATTTCACCTGAATTAATCACATGTATCGTATTGCCTCATCGTTCATTTAAACCACAAATATCTAAAGATCTGCAAAACATTCAGATGAAATTTATTAAAAAACCAATTGAAATTTGGCCAAAACTACCACTACAATTAGATAAGCCAATCAGTTTGATAGGTGAATATATCAATTCAACAATCGGTCAAAAAAATATTATTCGGAAGATTATTAAAATTGCACAGGAAATCAAACCAGATGTGATCTGGTGTATTCTGGAAGGTCAGGTGATGATTAGATTAGCTCTACCAGTAAAAGAAGCACTGAACATTCCTTTAATCAGTCAAGTATGGGATCCGCCATACTGGTGGTTAAGGGATTCCAGAATTCCTAAAATTTATTCTAAAAAAACAATAGATCAATTCGAAAAATCCGTGAGGAGGAGCAGTGTCTGTGCTACTGCTTCACTGGAAATGGCAAAGACGTACCAAGAAGAATACAAAACAAAAACCATCCCTTTTTTACCCAGCCTTGATGCAAATTTAGCTATCACTCCAGCAAAAAAATCTCATAATAAAAATGAATTAATTATTGGAATGGCAGGACAAATCTACGCCAAGGAAGAGTGGAATAGTTTAATTCATACACTTGAGTCATCTGATTGGAAAATTGACAATCGAAGTGTAAGAATAATTTTTTTTGGCAGAAAATCTACATTAACAGAGAAAAACGAACACATCGTACATATCGGTTGGCTTCCTCAAAAAGATGTTATAGCCGAATTATCCAAATGCGATATATTATATTGTCCTTACTGGTTCGACCCGAAATTTGAAACAGAATCTAGTCTAAGTTTTCCTTCTAAATTAACCACTTATTTAGCTTCGGGCCGACCAATTCTATTCCATGGACCAAAATATGCCTCCCCAGCAATTTTTCTAGAAAAGAACGAGTGTGGCCTTTGCTGCTATTCCCTTGAACCAGCAGAAATATCTGCTAATATAACTCTGCTAATATCTGATCAAAACTTATATAAAAATATCACAAAAAATGGCTATATTGCCTTCAATAAATATTTAACATTAAACACTTTAAAAGAAAATTTCTTAAAGTTTATTAATATCGAGGAATAATGATGAAAATACTTCTTATTGCGCCACCAACTAGCATTCACACTGCTAGATGGATCTCCCAATTCTCAGACCAGGAATGGGATATACACCTTTTCCCAAGTATTGAATGTGGGCGCACTCATCCACAATTAAAAAATTTAACCGTTTATCATACTTTATATAATAATAAAATAGGTCATACTCAAAATATCAAACAAAAGGGAATACCTATTTTCTCAAAAGATCTAGCAAACCTAGGCTCACATTTTCTTAATAGAAAATATCAGAATTACCGCGTAAATAAATTAACTAAATTAATCAAAAAAATTAAACCAGATATTATTCATTCTCTTGAATTTCAATCAGGTGGAAATCTAGCCCTAGAGGCTAAAAAACAATTCATCGGCGAATTCCCCAAATGGATTGCTACAAACTGGGGTAGCGACATATACTTGTTTGGTAGGTTAGATAAACATAAAAAATTAATACATGAAATTTTATCCAGTTGTGATTATTATTCTTGTGAATGTAACCGCGATATTTGTTTAGCTAAAAATTTTGGATTAAGAGGAAAAACTCTACCTGTTTTTCCTA